>CAZQDO010000016.1:3617-24494 GCA_964592085.1 uncultured Anaerolineae bacterium
GCTACAAAGCGCTCTACACAAGCTAGAAGTAGGAGGTGAGAAAATGAAATACCGAGTTCACCGATTCAACCTCAGGATGACAGCGGACCAAACCAGATTGGAGCAATTCCTGAACGGCCTGGAGGGCGAAGTCGTGGCCATCATCCCGAACGTTACCCCATTCCCCGCCACCATTGTGGACTTCGTCCTCATCGTAGAGAAGATCAGTGGGAATAAGGAGGACTGAGCATGGAACAGGCTGCGAGAGAGGCCATCAGACGAGTGATCGAAGAAGCGTACATCCAGGGAATTCACGAAACCCAGGACGAGGCCACCGTGCGGAGCGGGTTTCACCCGGACTTCACTATGTTGGTGCTGCAAGACAACACCATGCTGAAGGTCGGCTTTGAGGAGTGGTTAGTCAGGGTTGAGGCGCTGAAGGCCGAGAATCCAGAGCTGTGGAGCGCAGAGACGACTTGTGAGTTCCTGTTGATAGACGCTGCGGGCAATGCGGCGGTGGCGAAGCTTGAGGTGTACAAGGGGGACACGTTCTTCTCCACGGACTACATGCTGCTGTACAAGTTCGAGGAGGGCTGGAGAATCGTGTCGAAGGTATTCTCTGTCTCTCACTGATAGCGACCCCCAAAAGCTGCATGTGATAAATCATGAGGCCTGGTCGAACGGAAACTGCCAAGAAGAAGATTCTATTTGTGACCCTGGGTGTATTGCTAATCAGCACCGTGCTCGTCACGTTAGTAATCCTCGTTACTGATGTAGCCTCACCTAGAGATCGCTCAACCAGGGAAGTAGCTGAGCAATACCTGTCAGCCATCCTCAATGGTGACAAAGAACGTGCCTGGAGCTTGATTATACTGGAAGTGTTGTGTTCCGGCGCAGGCATGGAGGAGGAAGTTGACAAGCATCTGGCTCTGTTTGCATCGGCTGCGGTCAGGAACGTCACGATCACAGTGCGGGACATTGGCGGCAGTGTGGCTTACAACCCTGGCACAGAGGCGGCCGACATTCAGTTTGAATACAGGCGGCATGACAGCCCTGACTGGCGTGTAGCAAGAATAGGGATTGCAACCGTTAATTACTCTGACGGGCAATCCAATGTTCGGGCGATTTGCTGGCTTTGGACAGACAATACATAACCATCGGTTGGCAGATGTCTGTCTCATACCATCTTCATGCTGATCGTGAAATTCCTGCCCTTGGGGCTCGTGGGCACTATGATCTTTTAGGGAGGCGGCAGATGAGCGTTGAGGACAAAGTCGAGAAACTGCACCAGATGCGTGAGCGGGCTCGTTTGGGTGGCGGACAGGAGCGCATTGACCGACAGCACGCTGGCGGCAAGATGACGGCCCGCGAGCGGGTGGAGAAACTGCTCGACCCCGGCTCATTCCGCGAGTTGGATATGTTCGCCGTGCACCGCGCCGTTGGCTTCGGCATGGAGAAGAGGAGATACCTGGGAGACAGCGTGGTCACCGGCTGGGGCACCATCAACGGCCGCCGGGTCTACGTCTTCTCCCAGGACTTCACCGTTTTCGGCGGCAGCCTCTCCGAGGTGCACGCCGAGAAGGTGTGCAAGATCATGGATCTGGCCATGAAGAGCGGCACGCCCGTCATCGGCCTCAATGACTCCGGCGGCGCGCGCATTCAGGAGGGAGTCGTCTCCCTGGCTGGCTATGCCTACATCTTTCTGCGCAACGTCCTGGCCTCCGGCGTGATCCCCCAGATCTCGGCCATCATGGGCCCCTGCGCCGGCGGCGCCGTCTACTCCCCGGCCATGACCGACTTCATCCTGATGACCAAGGACACCAGCCACATGTTTATCACTGGCCCCGACGTCATTCGAGCCGTCACCCACCAGGAGGTGAGCTTCGAAGAGCTGGGCGGGGCCATGACCCACGCCTCGACGAGCGGCGTGGCCCATTTCGCCGCCGAGAACGAGGAGCACTGCCTGGCCCTCATCCGCCAACTGCTGAGCTACATTCCACAGAACAACCTGGAGGATCCGCCCTTCGTCCCCACTGCCGATCCTGAGGAGCGGATGGACGAGGAACTGAAGACCATCATCCCCGACAGCCCGACCAGAGCCTACGACATGAAAGACGTCATCGGCCACGTGGTGGACGATGGGCAGTTCCTGGAGGTGCACGAGCACTGGGCGCAGAACATCATCGTGGGATTCGCCCGACTGGGTGGCTTCAGCGTAGGCATCATCGCCCAGCAGCCGATGATCCTGGCCGGGGTTTTGGATATTGACGCCTCTCGAAAGGGGGCTCGCTTTATCCGCTTCTGCGATGCTTTCAACATCCCTCTGGTCACCTTTGAGGACGTGCCGGGTTTCTTGCCGGGGGTGGAGCAGGAGCACGGTGGGATCATCCTCAATGGAGCCAAGCTGCTCTACGCCTACTGTGAAGCCACGGTCCCCAAGATCACCATCATCACCCGCAAGGCCTACGGCGGGGCCTACGACGTGATGAGCTCCAAGCACATCCGGGGGGACATCTCCTACGCCTGGCCCACGGCAGAGATCGCGGTGATGGGGCCGGATGGGGCGGTCAACATCATCTTCCGCAAGGAAATCGCTGCTGCCGAGGATCCAGATGCGGAGCGGGAGCGGTTAGTAGCGGAGTACCGGGAGCAGTTCGCCAATCCCTACATCGCCGCCGCCCGGGGCTACGTGGATGACGTCATCGAGCCCCAGGAGACCCGTCCTCGCCTCATTGAGGCGCTGAAGTTCTTGCAGAACAAGCGGGATACGAACCCGCCGAAGAAGCATGGGAATATCCCGTTGTGAAATGACCAATGATCAAATCGGAGGGGAACAAACATGGCCAGATTGACGTTCACTAAAGACAATTTGCCGACGCCGGAGGAATTTGAGCAGATGCTCAAGGAGGCAATGGAAAAGAGCAATCCAGTGGACGAACTGCTGGAAGTCGCAGAGGAACTGCGGGAATACGAACAGAAATACGAGATGACTTCAAACGAGTTCTACGAGCAGTTCCGGCAGGGCACGTTAGATGACGAATTGCAGCATTGTATCGACTGGGCGGCTGCTTTTGAGTCCTTCAACGAACTCAAGCGTGTGGTAGAGAGTGCTCTGATGCGGGAAGTGGTATGGCGTGAGGTGATACTGGAACCGGAAAGAGTCCCGGCGTGATGTTACACCAGTATCTCGCTCGCCTCTACGCCACAGTCCACTCTCGTGGTGAAATCAAAGTTGAACACTTCGATGCTACGCAACGCACTTCACTTCGTGGGCATGTTGCAGGGCACTTGCGATTCTACGACGGCTCACTTCTTGCGTTCGAGGAAATCCTTGAAGTGCGAGGAGTCCGCCAAATCACAAAGACTTATTACAAGTACCACTACCAGCGTGCTGATGGAACGCAGGTCTTCCGCTACGACAACGCACCTCATCACCCGGAGGTCTCTACATTCCCCGACCACATACACATTGAGGAGCGTGTGGAGGCTGCCGCGCCGCCTGACTTGAGCGACGTACTGCGCAAGATTTATGAGATGCTGTACCCATAGGGGAGAGGAGAAAGGAGCGATGTCTGAGAAAGTCAATATCGCCAAGGTGGCTGCTGGGCTGGCCGACCCGTTCAAGCACCTCATGGTTGGGCAAGTGGACGATTACTGCGCCTACCTGGTCCGCATCGTGGGTACTTATCTCTTTCATCAGCACCCCAAAGACGAGATGTATCTGGTGCTGGAGGGCGAGATGGCCATAGATTACGCCGACGGTGCCGGCGTGATGCTGGGCCCGATGGAGAGCCTGGCAGTGCAGGCCGGTGAGAAGCACCGCTCCCGATCGGAGCAGGGGGCGCTGGTGTTGATGTTTAAGGCGCGGGATTTGTTTGCGGAATAATGGAGGCAGTATGAACCCCCTAAAAATCTGCGACCTCATGCTACGCGATGGCCACCAATCCCTGCTAGCCACCCGCATGCGCACCGACGATATGCTGTCCATCGCCGAAAAGATTGACCAGGTGGGCTATTGGGCAGTGGAGATGTGGGGCGGCGCGACCTTCGACTCCGCCATGCGATTTCTGGACGAGAACCCCTGGGATCGCATCCGCCGCCTCAAAGAGCGCATGCCCAACACCCCCTTCCTGATGCTGCTGCGAGGCCAGAATATCGTCGGCTACCACCACTACCCCGACGACGTGTTGGAGCGATTCGTCGTCCACGCCCACGCCAATGGCATAGACGTCTTCCGCATCTTCGATGCCCTCAACGATGTGCGCAACATGCGCCGGGCCATGCAAGTTGTCAAGCGAGAGGGAGCTCACGTCCAGGCTTCCATCTGCTACACCATCGGCCCGCCTTACAGCATTGACTATTTTGTGAACCTGGCCCGCCAACTGGCGGACATGGGAGCCGACACCATCTGCATTAAGGACATGGCCGGGCTGATCACCCCCTACGCGGCCTACGAACTGGTCCGCCGCCTGAAGGAGGAGCTGGACCTGCCCATTCACCTCCACTCCCACTCTACCAGCGGCATGGCCACCACCGCTCACCTGAAAGCAGTCGAGGCGGGGGTGGACATCGTGGACACGGCCATCTCGTCTCTCTCCCTGACCACCTCCCATCCCCCCACTGAGGCCATCGTTTCCATGCTGCAGGGGACGGGGCGAGATACGGGGCTGAACCTGGGACTGCTGGCCGAGATCGCTGCCTACTTCGCCGACGTACGCCGCAAGTATGCCCGCTTCGAGAGCGGCATGTTCGGGGTGGATGTGCGGGTGTTGCAGTATCAGATCCCTGGCGGGATGCTGTCCAACCTGGTGTCCCAGTTGCGAGGGCAGAACGCCGAGGACAAGTACGAGGCGGTGCTGGCCGAAGTCCCCCGCGTGCGGGCCGAACTGGGCTACCCGCCGCTGGTGACCCCTTCCAGCCAGATCGTCGGCACCCAGGCCACCCTCAACGTGGTGCTGGGCGAGCGGTACAAGATCATCCCGGAGGAGGTGCGGCAATACATTCGGGGCTACTACGGCCGCCCGCCGGCCCCCATTGATCCTGAGGTGAAGCGGCTGGCCATCGGCGATGAGGAGCCTATTGACTGTCGCCCCGCCGACCTGATCCCGCCGGGGATGGAGAAAGCCTGGAAAGAGATTGGCGACCTGGCGCGGGGCGAGGAGGACGTGATCTCCTATGCCCTGTTCCCGCAGGTGGCCCGGCCCTTCCTGGAGCGGCGTGCCCGGGGCGGCGACGGCAAGGAGCCAGTGGTGGCTGCCATCACCGGCCTGCTGATCAAGCAGTTGGAGGAGCAAGCCGCCGCTATTGCCATACCTGCTGGTCCGGCGGTCTCTCCCTGGAAGACGGCCTGGCGGCCAGGGGCGGGCCGCTGGATGGGGCTGATTGACGGCGCGGGAGGGAGACGGTAGATGATCCACCTTATCCAGGAACGTGCCACGCCACAGCAGTTGACCGAGATGCTGGAGGCCCTCGACGTGTACATCAAGTTGGCTGTGGATGTTCGGCGGGGGATCCTGGCTGGCGGCGGTACGCTGCACGCCGATTGTGAGGCTGTCCTATTAGAGGGTGAAGGTTGCCAGGAGGATATCTGGGGAGCAGACTGGTTTCCGGCTACCCAGCAAGTCAGCTTCGAAGCTTTGATTAACATCCGACCACGTCAAGGGAACCCTTCAATGGTGATTCTGGATCCAGAAATCCGAGGGCGCGTCGAAGTGATTGTGCGTCGCTTGCTAGGAGACGTCGTATGGACGCTACGAGATTGAATGCTCTTCGAGAACGGTATATGCAAGACAGGCTGCCCATACGTCTGGGAGGGCTAGCCACTAACCTGATGCGCATCGCATCGGTAGCCGGGCATTCAGGTAATCGCCAAGCCGTGGACCGCTTGCTGGAGGAAAGCAAGTTCTTCATCGAATGGACGGCACCAGATACCCCCCTGGATAAACAAGCGGCGCTAGTGGAATTGCAGGTTAAGCTGGCCGTGTGGCACCACAGGTGGCCTCGTGACTTCGCTAACCAAACCAGGGGGACTCACTTGGCCCAGGAAGCTCATACCTGGGCTGAGTGGGTTCTGGAGATGTCTGGCCTGCTGACTGAGGAGGGAGCTGAATGAAGCGGGAATTCACCCTGACGCTGGAGGGTGTCGAGTACCCGGTGCTGGTCGAGGGCGACACCATCACTGTCAACGGCCGTCCCTTCACTGTGGAGGTCACCGATGACGGCACCGTATTGGTGGATGGCATCGCCTACGACGCCGCGCTGGAGGGGGAGACGGCCACGGTGAGCGGAGAGTCCTACGCGGTGCAGGTCAGCGGCTTGGCGGTGATGCCCGTGGCTCCCTCGCCCGTAGCACCTGGTCCTGCTGCTCCCGTGACCGAGGCCGAAGCCGGCGCGGTGCTGGCGATTATGCCGGGCAAGATCATCCGCGTCATGGTGGAGCCGGGCCAGCACGTCGAGGAAGGAGACCCGGTCTGCGTGCTGGAGGCGATGAAAATGGAGAACGAGCTTCACGCCCACCAGAGCGGCACCGTGCGAACGGTGCACGTGAAGCCGGGTGACGACGTGGAGAAGGATCAAGTGCTGGTGGAAATCGACTAGAGGAAAGGATTGCTGCGCCGCTCGCGGCCGATGGTGGTCGCCGGGCCGTGGCCTGGGTAGACCGTCGTTTCATCGGGCAGGGCCAGCAGCTTCTTGATGGACTCCATCAGGACGCGATAGTCGCCACCCGCCAGGTCGTAGCGCCCCATGCCCATGTTGAAGAGCACGTCGCCGTCGAAGATCACGCCCTCCTCTTCGCTGTAGAGGCAGACGCTGCCCGGTGAGTGGCCGGGCGTGTGCAGAACCTCCAACTCAACCTTGCCCAGGGTTAGCACCTGGCCTTCCTCCAGGATCGTGTCAGCCGGGGGGCTGGCCTTGCCGATGATTCCAAAGAACAAGACGCCGCCGCCCTGGGTCAGCATGGGCGCGTCGGCAGAATGAATGGCCAGGGGTGCTCCCGTGGCTTTCACCACTTCCTTGTTGTCCAGGGTGTGGTCGAAGTGGCCGTGGGTGTTGATGACGTATTTGATCTTCAGGCCCAGCCGCTCCACCTCCGCCAGGATGTGCTTGGCATCTCCGCCGGGATCAATGATGGCCCCCTCTTTTGTCTCTTCGCAGCCCACGATGTAGCAGTTGGTCTGGAGCGGGCCGACGTGCAGCATCTTGATTATCAAGCTTCCCTCCCGATGGCTGGTAATCAGTTCTCAGTGAACTGGCCACTGATTACCGACTCTAGCGTGGCCTCTATTATACGGCTTCAATCTCCGTTGTCAAATGACCCTGCCAGAAGATGTCCAAAAAACAAGGCCGGCAAAGAGAGAAATCTCCTTGCCGGCTCCAGTAGCCCTCGGCCTTCGGCTGTCTATTGGACACTGGCTCACCTCCCACGGCGCTCCGCTTGCCAGATGGAGTATAGCAGGCCCAGGCCCATGAAGCTCGCAGCGGCGAAGCCCACCACTACCAGCCAGAAGACAAATCCTCGACCTCCCTCCGCCACCAGGGGAATCAACAGCGCCATCCCCATGATGAGGGCGGCGAGCAGGATGCTGACCACCAGACGGTTGGCGATGCGGTCCAGTTTTCCTACGACTCGGTCGGTTTCCTTCAGGCTCAGGGTGAACCCCAGTTCTCCACGCTCCACCTGATCCAGGATACGAGTGGCCTGCCGGGGGAACAGGGCGAGCAGTTCTCCCCAGTCACCAGCGCCTTTAGCCAGCTTCTGCCCCCAGACGCGAGGTGAGGCCATCTGCCAGAGGAAGCGACGCACGTAAGGCCGCGAAACCTCGAAGATGTCGAACTCCGGATCCAGCGTTAGTCCCAACCCCTCCATCATCGCCAGCGTTTTCCCCAGCAGCCACAGATCTGAGGGCAGGCGCAGGTGATGACGGAAGGCGATGGGCATCACCTCCTCCACCACCTCCCGCGCCCGGATCTCCTTCAGCGACAGGCCGTGATATTTGGTCAACAGCCGTTCTGCATCCCGTTTCAGTCCTGCCCGATCCACCCGAGACCTGGCCGCACCCATCCTGATGAGCTGTTCGACGATCCCTTCGCTATCCAGTCCGATGGCAACGACGTAAAGACGCACCAACTCATCCCGGAAGCGTTGACCCAGGTGACCGACCATGCCGAAATCCACTACCCCGATGACCTCCCCGTCCATAACGAAGAAGTTGCCGGGGTGGGGGTCGGCATGGAAGAAGCCGTCAATGAGTACTTCTTTGACGATAACGCGGGCGGCGTTGAGGGCTACCTGATGACGGTCCACCCCGGCCGCCTCCAGGGCCTCGATGTCGTTGATCTTGATGCCGTGGATCCGCTCCAGCACCAGCACCCGCCCGGTGGTGTAGTCCCAGTAGACCTCGGGGATGTACAGAGCGGGCTCGGCGGCGAAGTTGCGCCGAAAGCGGTCGGCGTTGTGCCCTTCGCGGCGATAGTCCATCTCAGCTCGCAGGGTATAGGCGAAGTCCTCGGCAATCTCTGGCAGGTCGTAGAGCTCCCCCAGGGGAGTGCGCTCTTGAACCAGGCGGGCCAGGTCGAAGAGGATCTCCAGATCCACGGCGATGACCTCTTCGATGCCCGGCCGCTGCACTTTGACTACCACGTCCTGGCCGTCGGGCAGGGTAGCCCCGTACACCTGGGCCAACGAGGCGGCTGCCAGCGGTTCGATCTCGAAGGAGGCGAAGATATCCTCAACAGGCCCGCCGAGCTCTGCCTCGATTTGCGCTTTGATGGGCTCCCAGGGGGTCAGTGGCACGGTGTCCTGGAGCCTGGCTAACTCTCTGATGTAGGTCGGGGGAATGAGGTCAGGCCGTGTACTGAGAACCTGACCCAGTTTGATGAAAGTTGGACCCAGTTCCTCAATAGCCAGTCGGAGGTGTTCCGGCGGGCTGAGAGGAGGGACTTCGGCCTCCTGGTGCAGCAGGCGGCGGGGCAGGGAGAGAGCGGACACCAACCCCAGTTGATCCACCAGGCCGCCAAAGCCATGGCGGATCAGGATGCGCGCAATCTCTTGGTAACGCTTCAGATGCCTGTATTGCTTGGCTGGTGATCTTATCTTCATGTCCTTGCTTGTCCAGGTTGCCGCTGACAACCGCTCAGTGCCGCCCGGATAGTCGGCACTGCTACCGAAGCCGCCGCTTCGCCGGCAGCGATGACCTCCGTCGCCCGGCCGAAGCCGCCCAGAATAGTGATCCCCTCGCCCAGTGCCGGGCGGATGAGCATCTCTGGCTGTGCCTCGGCCAGCTTATAGCTGACCAGGCGGCTCTCCATGATGTTCACCGCCTGCCGCAGGGTGTCCAGAATCAGCGGAACTTGAGCCAATGGGAGATGGGAGTTTCCTCGGTCGTCCAAGGTAAAGGGCTCCAGTGTGCAACTGCTGGAGACGTCCACAGCGATGACGATGTCCGCCCCCATCTCGCGCACGACATTGGCAGGCAGGTTGTTAAGCACCCCGCCGTCCACCAGGAGACGGCCATCCAGCCGAAAGGGGGCGAAGACACCGGGCAGGGAAATGGTGGCTCTCACCGCGTCCACGACCCGGCCGCTCCTTAGGACCACCTCCTCCCCCGTCTCCAGGTCAACGGCCACCAGGGCCAGAGGTATTTTCAATTCGTCAAAAGTGATGTTCCCCAGATGCCCGGTCAGATACTCCTGCACCTTCTGGCCCTCGAAGAGCCCCAGTCTGGGCAGAGAGCGGTCCACGAGGGCGATGAGATTTCGTAGCTGGCCCAGGCGCTGCGCTTCGGCGGCCATGAATTCAGTGCTGAGGCCAGCCGCATAGCTAGCAGCGATGACCCCGCCCATGCTGGTGCCGGCCAAGAAATCAACGGGGATGCCCTCTCGCTCCAACACCCTGAGCACCCCGATGTGCGCCAGCCCTCGGGCGCCACCGCCGCTCAGGGCCAGACCGACTTTGGGTTTGAATCCTGCTCCTTCGATCACTGCACGTCTCCCAGCGACACGAGGCCCGGAATGCCTTCGGGGTCAGCGTCCTGCATCCCAGGGCAGACGTCGCACCGAGCCGAGTCAGACACCTGGTTTGGTTCCAGGCGACATCCCATTTCCACTCGGACGGATCGCTTCCTCTCCTCGTTGACCTGCAGGACAGCGTAGACATCCAGGTGCTCGCAGAGCAAAGCGTCGCCCAGGTGGGCAACAGGGCAAGTTTGGCATAGCTCTCGCTCCGGCCCTACGGAGTAGAAGTTAACGCCCACAGCGCAACAATAAAATGACTCCCCTTGCCAGCGGGGTCCCGTTTCAAGGAACGGGCAGTGTTTTTCCATTGGTGAATATTCTCCCTCTTTATACTTGGCCTTCCGCTCCCCTGTCTCTCGAGTCAGGTCCCCACGATCTTCATCACCTCTTGGGCGAAGTCGGACAGCCTTTTCTTGTTATCAGCGCTCAGCCTGGCCAGGTGATCCTGGTATTTCTGCGTGTAGGAGAGAAGCAGCGTGGTAATGCGACGATTGGCCTTTTCTACCATAGTGAGGCCCAGAGTCAGGCCGGTCAGGGCATTGAGGCCCAGTTCTCCTGGCCACCCCCAGGAACGCAGGTTCTCCAGAAGGCTGCTCGCTTTTGCCTCTTCCCTCAACTGATGCAGGCTCAGCAGGACGGCAGTGATCATCTCCGCAGCGTAGAGCATGGGCGATTTGCGCTCCGGGATGCGGAGCAGAATCTCCTCTAGCAGGCTCTGATAGTCCGTGCCCTTGCCTTCCCGCAGAGCGGTCAGGATGCGCTCCTTGACTTCGTCCCACTCCGCCGTGTCCCACCTCTCACCAGCGAGTTGCGCCATTACCGCGGTGGCCTTCTCGGTCGGCGAGAAGACGATGCTAGAGCGGCCCGGGCCGCCCCCTTCGGGCAGCACGTACTCCGAGGTGACCAGCCCCCGCTCTTCCAGCAAGCGCAGCATCTCATAGGCAGCGATTTTGGTCACCCCTGCCCTATCGGCCAGCACCGCGTAGTGCAGGGGACGGTCAGCTTCTTGGTATAGGTCAAGAAACTTGCTGAGAAAGTCCTTTTGGCGGCCGGTTAGTTTCATGGCGTGCTCCCTCTTAAAAAGTTAAAAAATCTAAAAGAACTAAAAGAGCTAAAAGAATTGAATGAATTATAGCACAGCCAGATGTTCTTGTCAAGAAGCCGAACAGTCGGTTTGTCCTCTGTTGCCAAGCAGGACGAAATCTGCTATAATCTAGGCAGCTTTTACGGATAGGTGTAATGAAAAGGAGAGAGGGGTAAAGCAGATGCGAACATTTCTCAAAGCGTTGGTGGCGATTGTATTGGTGGCGATGATTGCTGGAGCATCTTTTCTGGCGGGCTTTGGAGTAAACCAACTCATCAGCCCAGCCGAAGAAGCTCAGCCCATAGCCGGCGAGCCGGAGCATTTTGAGGTCTTCTGGGAGGCGTGGCATATCATAGAGCAGGAGTTCTTTGGCGAGCTTCCGGATTCTGAGGGACTCACCTACGGTTCCATCCGGGGTGCATTGGAAACTCTCAATGATCCGGCCACCATACTGGTGGAGCCTATCCCCTCGGAAGACCAAATGATTGATCTGAGAGGGGCCTACGAAGGGATCGGAGCCATTGTGTCAGTGGACGATGAGGACCAGATCGTCATCGTCTCGCCCTTTGATGGCTCTCCCGCCATGCAGGTTGGCATCAGAGCCGGAGACGTCGTGCTCATGGTTGACGACGTGGCGGTTACAGGCATGCCGCTGGAAGATGCGGTGCGTCTCATCCGCGGACCTAAGGGCTCGACCGTGCGCCTCACCATCATGCGGACGGAGGAGACCATGCCCCTGGAGATCGAGGTGGTCAGGGGCGAGGTTGAACTGACCACTGTGGGTGGGACGGTTCTGGAAGATGACATCGGCTACGTGCGTATCTCCCTTTTTAGCGAGCGGACAGGTCAGGAGTTGGAGGAAACCTTGCAGGAGCTAATGACGGAGAACCTGTCGGGCTTGATCCTTGATCTGCGCAACAATCCCGGCGGCGTCTTTCCCTCCGCAGCCATCGCAGTGACCAGTCAGTTCGTGGGTGAGGGCGTCATTGTCTATCAGCAGTTCAGTGATGGCCAAGAGCAGGCCCACAGGGCTCAGCAGGGGGGCCTGGCTACCGACATCCCCCTGGTGGTCCTGGTCAACCAGGGCACGGCCAGCAATTCGGAGGTTGTAGTGGGGGCCATCCAGGATTATGATCGCGGGGTGCTCATCGGTGAGCAGACCTTTGGCAAAGGCTCGGTGCAGCGCGTCCACGAGTTGAGCGACGGATCCAGCCTGCATGTCACCATGGCCCTGCTGCTGACCCCTGACCGTCATCCCATCAATGAGGAAGGCATCACCCCCGACATCGTGGTGCCCTTCACCGAGGAAGATTACTTACAGGGCATAGACCCCCAGCTCGAGCGAGCGATAGAATATCTTCAGACCGGCCGCTGAGATCGGCATACTTAAGGAGAGAGAAAATGGCCCGACTGGTATTCACCAAAGACAATCTACCGACGCCAGAGGAATTCGAGCGCATGCTGACCGAGGCGATGGCAAAAAGCAATCCGGTCGATGAACTAGTGGAGCTGGCTCAGGAACTGTATGAACTGGAGCAAGAATTCGGAATGAAGTCAGCCGACTTCTACCAGAGGTACCAACACGGGGCGATGGGAGATAGCCGAGAGGTGATGCACTGGGCAATCCTTTATCAGTCCTTTCTGGAGCGTAAGATGCGGGTCGAAGCTGCCTTGGTACGAGAAGCTGTCTGGCGCGAAATCGAACCCGTCCCGGCGTAGAGCAGCAATGCATCAGTATCTCGCCCGCATTTACGCTACTCTCTACTCACGTGGAGATGTGGAGATCCAATCTCTTTATTCCGAGCAGCCCACTCGGCTAGATGGGCGAGTTCGGGGTCGGCTACGTTTCTATGATGGCTCGACTCTGACCTTCGAGGAGAAGGTCATCAAACGTGGGAGAAGCATCGAGAAGATCTCATACCGCTATCACTACCAACGCACTGATGGAACGCTGGTCTTCCGGTACGACAACGCGCCGCATCACCCGGGGGTGGCCACCTTCCCCGATCACATTCACATCGAAGATCGCGTGGAAGCTACTGAGCCGCCCGACTTGAGCCAGGTACTGCACAGGATTGATGAACTGCTGTACCCAACTGGTCAGCCAGATAGCGCGCTGAACAACCAAGAATATCCTGAAGCCGGCCGCTGAGAGAATTGCCGGCCGAGTACTGTCCACATGGAGGTAGATTCATGAGAAAGCTCATTCGATTGTCTGTCATCTGCATCGTACTGGCCCTTTCATTGGTCGCCTGTGATAAAACGCCGGCCAGGCCACCCGACCTGCCCGAAGCTTTGGTCACCAGGGTTATTGACGGGGATACTATTGAAGTGGAAATCGAGGGGGAGAGCTACAAGGTTCGCTACATCGGCATAGACACCCCTGAGCTACATCACCCTGAGAAGCCCGTTGAGTACTATGCTCAGGAAGCCTATGAGAAGAACGTGGAGCTGGTGGAGGGCAAGACGGTCTTTCTGGAAAAGGACGTCTCGGAGACGGATAGCTACGGGCGTCTCTTGCGCTACGTCTACGTGAAAAATACTTTCGTCAATGCCTACTTAGTACAACAGGGCTATGCCCTGGTATCCACCTATCCGCCGGATGTCAAATACCAGGAGCGGTTCCTGGAGTTGCAGCGAGAGGCCAGGAAAGCTGGGCGTGGGCTATGGGAGCCTATCCTCACTCCTGCTGCGCTAGGCGAGGTGATTATTGACCCCGCCTGCTCCCAGTTTGATGCGCCCGGGGATGACCAGTTCAACCTTAACGAGGAGTACATCTGTCTTACTAATCAGAGCGATCGCCAGGTGGACATGACGGGCTGGAGTGTAAACAAGAGGCCTAACGAGTGGTACGTCTTCTCTGAGTTCGTCCTGGGCCCGGGAGACAGCGTCAGATTGCATACTGGTGAAGAGGTGGATACCGACACCGACCTCTATTGGGGTAGCAAGGAGACCATTTGGAGAAACATCCACGATGCGGCTTACCTGTACGACACTGACGGTAAGCTGATGGACGAATACCCGTGGTGAGGCTGGAAACTGAATTGGACAAATCCATCAAGATGGTGTATACTTACCACAGTTTGAAAAGGGAGGTATGAGGGTTTTGGCTAACACGAAATCAGCTATGAAACAAATCAGGAGTTCGGCCAGGAAGCGAGAGCGCAACCGCGTGTTTCGTTCCCGAGCTCGGACCTGTATCAACAAGACCAGAAGGCTTATCGCTGAGGGGAACGTCGAGGAGGCCAGGGAAGAGGCACATCGCGCTATCGTTGCCCTGGACAAAGCGGCCGAGAAGGGCATCATCCACAAGAACAAGGCGGCTCGCTGCAAGTCACGGCTGATGAAGCGTCTTAATCAAATGGCATAGGCAGCCAACCGGTCTGTTCAGCTTGCAAGAGCTTACAGGGAGCATCGCCAGGTTTAACGGCGGTGCTCCCTTGTTATTTCAACTGGTGAGGACTCAGCTTTGAAAGCAGGATTTGCCTTTTCCTGATAATTGTTGTAAACTATATGCAAAGTTGACGGGATGCAAGTTAGACGCAGGAGATGAGGACATGGCAAACGAAGGACGTGGGAAGGCATTGGAAACCACCTTGCTCAACATCAAGAAGCGTTTCGGCGATGGAGCCATCATCAGGCTGGGTGAGGCCACTCACCTCGATGTGGAGGCCATACCGACCGGCTCCATTTCCCTGGACATTGCCCTGGGGATAGGCGGCGTGCCCAGAGGGAGAGTGACCGAGGTCTACGGTCCAGAGGCTTCGGGGAAGACCACTCTCTGCCAGCACATCGTCGCCGAGGCGCAAAAGATGGGCGGCCTGGCTGCTTTCATAGACATGGAGCACGCGCTGGATCCGACCTATGCGCGCATGTGCGGGGTAGACGTAGACAACTTGTACATCTCCCAGCCCGATACCGGAGAACAGGCACTGGAAATCGCCGAGGCCCTGATCAGATCGGGAGCGGTGGACGTGGTGGTGATTGACTCGGTGGCCGCGCTCGTCCCCCGCGCCGAGATCGAGGGGGACATGGGCGACGCTCACATGGGCCTGCAGGCCCGCCTGATGAGCCAGGCCCTCCGAAAGCTCTCCGGTGCCATCAAGCAGTCCAATACGTCTGTGATCTTCACCAACCAGCTCAGGATGAAAATCGGCGTGCTCTTTGGCAATCCAGAGACCACGTCAGGGGGCAGGGCCCTGAAGTTCTACTCCTCGGTACGCCTGGACATGCGGCGAGTGCAATCCATCAAGCAGGCGGGAGAGATCATCGGCAGCCGTACCAGGGTTCGGGTGGTGAAAAACAAGGTGGCCCCCCCCTTCAAGAAGGCTGAGTTCGACATCATGTACAACGAAGGCATCTCTTGGGTGGGGGATGTTCTCGATTTGGCCACCGAGATGGACCTGGTCGAGAAAAGGGGGGCTTACTACTCTTATGGTGAGACTCGTCTGGGCCATGGCCGAGAGAACGCCAAGGAATTCTTGAGGAGTAAACCCGAACTGGCCCTTGAGATCGAGAACAAGGTTCGCGAGATGACCGGCCTGCCCCAGAGAAGCTATCTGCCTCCTTCTGAGGAGGTTGATGAAACCCTTTCCAGTTCGGCGGATGAGGAGTCGGACTAGAACTGACCTCGTTACTGAGAGCATTCCGATGGGGCCGGCGAGGAAATCCAATGGCCCCGCTTATGCACAAATCATTTGAAAACGAAGGAGCTTACGCTCTACCTAACTCATGGCTTCTAGGCCACAGCTATCAATTGCAAAATGTCAGTATAGCCCCATTGGTACAACTCATCCTCTCCCCCTACGAAGGGGAGGGTTGGTCAGGATTCCCCACTGGCCTTACCCTGGGAGGGAGGGGTGCACGCCTGCAATCTGAAATCACTTTCACCTTTCTTCGTAAAGATCAGGGTTCGTGTTTACAACACGTGCCATTGGGCATCTGGTATAGAGTTCGCCCAGGCGACCTCCCTCATCCATCCGAGTCGAGGCGAACACTTCGACAAGGCTCAGTACCGGTACCACGAAAGGGCGAATCGGATGTGTGACAAAAGGCAGCAATCGCAAAACCAATCAATAATGAAGTGTTCCTTGTCCTGTTAGGGCATTCCGTCGGCGAATGCTGCTAGATAAACTATACCTGTCACCGGAGAGGTTCTCTTCGCTCGTTGTTTAGGGCGGGCTGAAGCAATAGCGCTCCTGCGTGCAAGCTTAGCGATAGCTGTGGCAACCGATTGCCACGGCTGTTTTTTTGTTCACAGAACCAGAACTGATGATGGGCAGCTTCCGGAGGGACAGATTGTCAGAGTATTAAGTGAAATGTGTTGCGTATGGCGTGCTGCGTGAAACGGAACACGGACTACGCAACACGGTTGGACATGTAGCAGCAAGCGTAGGTGACTCTCTACTTTGCCCGGAAGTCGAATTTTGCTATGGCGGGAACGGTAACAGCCCTGAAAGTCCAGAAAAGGAACTCGCGGCGGGTCAACGTCTACCTGGACGGCCACTATGCCTTCGGGTTGGCAGCTATCGAGGCCGCCAGACTGCGGCGTGGCCAGGTGCTCTCCGATGAGGACATTGAGAGGCTGAAGGAGAGGGATTCCTTCGAGAAGGCGCACGACCGCGCTTTGCGGTTTCTATCCTACCGTCCACGCAGCGAGGCCGAGGTGCGTCGCTATCTGCAAGACAAGGCCGTATCCCCTGCCATCGAAGAGGAGGTGATTGAGCGACTAACGAGAGCCAAGCTGTTAGATGACCTGGCCTTTGCCCGCTATTGGGTGGAGAACAGGGAGAGCTTCAATCCGCGCGGTTTGCGCATGTTACGCTATGAACTTCGCCAAAAGGGCCTGAGCGATGAAGCCATCGCCCAAGCGCTGACGGACCTCGATCAGGAAGAAGGCGCCTATCGGGTTGCCCTTCGACGAGGCCGCAGACTGGCCCATCTGGACCAGGTATCCTTCCGCCGGAAGCTGGGTGCGCATTTGTTGCGTCGGGGATTTCCCTACGAGGTAGTTAACCCGACAGTGGAACGTGCCTGGCAGGAGCTTGGAGCGGGGGGTGAAAATATTGACGAAAGTGAGGACGCGAGATGAATGGATTACCTTTGGTTGTCATAAGTTCTGTGATTGCTCTCTCGTTTGGCTTGATCGTGGGTTATCTGATCAACCGGTATTTGAACCAGAAGCGTATCGAATCAGCTGAGGCGGAAGCCAAACGCTTGCTCAGCGACGCTCAGACTGAGTCTAAGGAATTGGTGCTGGCGGCGAAGGACGAGGCGCTGAAGTTCCGAGGCCAGGCCGAGGCCGAGGCCAAGAAAAAGCGCGTCGAACTCCAGAAGGAGGAAGAAAGGCTGCAACGGCAGCGCGAGTCTACCGATCGCAAGGTGGAGAGCCTTAACAACAAGGAGCGCCAACTCAATAAACGCCAGAGCAAGCTGGATCGTGCGCGGAACGACCTGGATAAGTTGCGTCAAAAGATCATCCAGGAACTGGAGAGGGTGTCGAACCTGACCAGGGAGGAAGCGAAAGAGCTATTGTTGCAGAACATTGAGGGGGAAGCCCGCCAGGACATGGCCCGTGTGATCAGGGAGGTGGAGGCCGAAGCCCACGAGGAGGCCGAGCGTCGGGCGCGGGAGGTCATCACATTGGCCATTCAGCGCTTCGCCTCCGATCAGGTAGCGGAGACGACGGTCTCTATGGTGCCTCTGCCAGGCGATGAAATGAAAGGGCGCATCATTGGCCGAGGTGGGCGCAACATCCGAGCCATCGAAAAGGCTACCGGAGTGGACGTGGTAGTTGATGACACGCCCGAAGCGGTGATCCTATCCAGCTTTGACCCTGTACGGCGCGAGGTGGCCCGGGTGTCTTTGAACAAGCTGATCCTGGATGGGCGTATCCACCCCGGCCGTATCGAGCACATAGTGAAGAAGTCCGAGGAAGAAGTGGAGGCCGTCATTCGCGAGGCAGGGGAGCAGGCAGCTTATGAGACTGGTGTGCCCGGTCTGCATCCTAAGCTGATCGAGTTGCTGGGCCGGCTCAAGTTCCGCACCAGCTATGGCCAGAACGTCCTGGCTCATTCCCTGGAGACGTCCGCACTGGCAGGTATGATGGCTGCCGAATTGGGAGCGGACGTTGCTCTGGCCAAGAAGGCAGGGCTTTTACACGACATTGGCAAGGCCGTTGATCACGAAGTGAACGGCCCCCATGCCCTCATCGGGGCTGACATCGTCAGACAATTGGGCATGCCCGACGAAGTCACCAATTGTGTCGCTGCCCATCACGGAGAGGAGGAGCCTCTGTGCCTGGAGGCCATCCTGGTTGAGGCCGCCGACGCGATCTCAGGTGCCCGCCCTGGCGCGCGCCGCGAGAGCCTGGAGAACTACCTCAAACGGGTTAAGGCCCTGGAGGAGGTGGCCGATTCCTTTGAGGGTGTGGATCAGTCTTTTGCCATTCAGGCCGGACGTGAAATCAGGATCATGGTCAAGCCGGAAGAGATTGACGACCTGGCGGCCATACAACTCTCCAAGAACATTGCCAAAAAGGTGGAGGAGACCCTGCAATATCCAGGTCAGATCACAGTCACTGTCATCCGTGAGACGAGGGCTGTAGAGCACGCCAACTGAGCAGAGTTTCTCAGCGCCGAGCTGTGGCTCGACGCAAAAAAGGCAAAGCCCTGCTGGCTGATTCTTAGCCGGCAGGGCTTTGCGCTTTCAGGGCCAGAGGCTACTTTCGGCTGATATTCTGGCGGCGTTTGGCAACTAGCGTGGCTACGGCTAGAACGAAGGCTAACCCTACCAGACCCACTTCGATAGCGCGCAATGTGACCATCCCGGACCTGCTGAGACGGACAGCAACCGGAGATGTCGATTTCTGGGGGAGAGGTGTGGAAGGCGGAACTTGAACAACGGTTGTCGGTATGGCCGTGGGGGTGAAAGCAGGCTCCGCTGCAACAACGGTGTCTGCTGGCTGCGGTATAGGTGTTGCTTCAACTCGTTCCTCGCCGAAACGTACTGGCGTCTCGGCTGGCCCTTCCTTTTCGGCGGCAAGTGGGGTGCCGGCTGCCTCCATTTCCTCAGCCATCGCGCCTGGAGTAGGCTGGGGCGCTGGTGTGGCCACCCATTCACCCCGGTCCTCAGCGGGGGCGGGCGAGGGGGTAGCCGCATAGGCAGGCTCACTCTCAAGGATTGGCGCTTTGGCAGGGGCTTCTACCACGATTTCTTTCTCCACCTCCACTGTGACCAGGACCTTTTTCTCGACCGCCATCTCCTTCTCGACCACCACGGTGTCAACCACTTGCTCCACTTCCATCTCTCGCACAACTTCGGCAGCGGGGGCCTCCCCTCCCATAGCCGGAGCCAGGAGAGAGGGATCCGGGCCAATCAGAAAAGCATCGCCGGCCAGCACCACAGCAAAAAGGATAGCCGCCAAAGCGGTGGCCGCTCTGAGGTAAACATAGGTCTGACTCGTCTGGAAGATGCTGGCGCGTTGGGCAACCTGGGCAGGGCGGATGGCAAAGGAGCGAGGCACGGCCACAGGGGGCAACTGTCCCAGGAGAGTCACTGTCTGGCGCAGGGTGCGCAGATTGTGAGCACAGTCGGCACACTGCGCCAGATGCTTTTCCACCAGGGCTTGTTCTTTGGGCGAGAGTTCTCCGTCCGTGTATGCAGAGAGCATGTCTTCGACACGTTGATGCTCGGATTTGAACAGACGATTCAACATCACTTGCTCCACTTCAATAGCCAGACGCTCAGTAGACCCAAATTTCTGAGCAGAGCGGGCTCCCACGCCCGCGGACCGGCGGCAGGGGAGCCGCCTCTGCTCGCTTCGATAGCCAGACGCTCACTCGTTCTTAAGACGGTATCGAGAGGGCAAAAGTTCCCTCTGCTGCAGAAGGAAATCGCGCATTTTGCTCCGGCCACGGCTCAGGCGTGACTTGACCGTACCCAAGGAGACTCCGGTCACTTCGGCAATCTCCTGGTAGCTCAGTCCTTGGACATCGGAAAGGATGAGGGCGACGCGCTGCTCTGGTGGCAGGGTCCCCATGCCAACCTGGATGGCGCTGCTCAGCTCCTGGCGCACGGTGTACTCCTCAGGCGCCTCTCCAGGATCGGCGAGAGATCGAATCGGGGCCGGTTCGAGTACCAGGAGAGCGTCAAGCGACGCGGTCGGTCGCCGCTGCTTGAGACGCAGTTGATCGTAACAGGCGTTGGTGACGATGCGCATGAGCCAGGCCTTGAAAGACCCGCCTCTGAACTTGCCGATGGCCTTGAATGCGGACAGGAAGGCATCCTGGGTCGCATCGGCGGCAGCGTCGCCATCGCCCAGGATGCGATAGGCAAGGTTGTAGACCATGCTTTGGTAGCTCAAGACCAATTGGTTGAAGGAGCTTACGTCGCCCCGGCGAGCGGCGTCAATGAGGGTCTTTTCGTCCATCTGATGACTTGACTAAATTCGCTTGTTGGTTTATACTTTATGGCGCAGTTCAGAAACCAGGTTTTTGGCTAAAGAGGATGTGACCTTCCACATTGTGGAGGGCCGCCGAAGCAGCAGCGTACACACGTGAGTAGGGGAAAAACCTGGTTTCTCCCAAGTAGATACACCCTCGGGCCGAAGTGGCGGAACAGGCAGACGCGACGGTCTCAAAAACCGTTGAGGCTATCACCTCATGTGGGTTCGAGTCCCACCTTCGGCACCATACTGTTTATTATACCAGCTTTTGCCGAGAAAAGCTAGGGGCAACTTCCGCCAGGGTGCATTTCAGTTTGGTGGCGAGTTGTAGGCTTGCCGCCAGCGTTCATCGAAG
>CAZQDO010000017.1:0-19084 GCA_964592085.1 uncultured Anaerolineae bacterium
TCCCAGTCCGAAGAAGCCATAGCTAGTATCTCTTGGCCTGGATCACAAGAATACCGGGCTGTCTCCCATGATGGCATCGGCTTGCCAAACTCCTCAAATGGCAGGACCCTGGGCTTCAATTCCTCCTCTAAGAGGACCCATAGTCCATGCCTCCCCTGCAAAAAGCCAGTTGTGATAGCGCGTACAGTGGGAGGCACTGGGATAGATGTGAGGGTGGGCAGGGGGGTAGATGTGGGAGTAGGTATTGCGGTAGGTGTGACCGTGGGAGTTGAGGTATCTGGAGGCGAGGTGGGAGAGGCGGTAAATGTCGGGGTAAATGTAGATGTAGGCTTTGCTGTCCAGGTGGGAGAGGGGGTGAACGTTGGGATAGATGTGGGTGATGGTGTCCAGGTGGGGGAGGGCTGGGGCGGTGGCAGAGGCAAACCTACAATTACGATCAGATCTATCAGCGTACCGATAAGCAGTATCAGAATAAGGGCGGCTAATGATTTCTCCAAACCGTCAACCAACAAAGAGGCAAGAAGTGCCACTACAGCCCAACAGGCTCCTGCCATAAAGAACCCTGCACCTTTCTCCCCCATTAATGGTTCAAATCGCTGAAGGGCGGCAAAATAAATACCGCTGATAATGAACTCGATTAGGATCTCCTGGATAGCCCTCTGGACCGGGTCCTTCATAAGAGAACTCTCCTGTCGCATGGCTTCGCACGCCACTAGCAGCCATCTTTATCACCCGTGCTCCTAGAACTGCCGCCGGTATCGCGCTACCTCACTGTGTATAATCTCTGCCAGCCATCCCTCTTGCAACTGACGCCATTCGGATACAGATGGCACGAACTGGCCCAGTCTCTCCAACAGGTCTTCACGACTTTGGGAAATCTCGAACCGCTGCACCCACTCCCGCAGCCGTTGGTAAAGGCCGTCATCGTGAACGACGCGCCATAATAGGTCGAAAAGGCCTTGCTCGGTCAGCACTTCAGGGGAGATTTCTAAGTCCTCCGAGGCTGGATGTAGCGTGAAGGTGTCTCCGGTGCGCCGGATCAGGCCGTAGGCCCAGGCCAGGGCCACTGTCCGCCGTCGCTCCAGCCCTTCGTCTATCGCGTCCCCCAGGTAGAAGTCAGGAAACACGTGCAGCGGTTCCAACCGTTCCATCGCCCGCTGGTAGTCTTGCAAATACAGATCCCGCTGAGCCAACGTATCGTAGCGGATCCCCTGGGCGATTTTCAACATCGTCACACGATGCGGATCTCCCGTGGCAACCGCCGGCGTCTTTGTTCCTCGGGCAAAATCAGGCAGGGCTCTGATCAGGACAGACTCGACCGGGTCGGCCACACCGATCATGGTGATGACCTCGCGGGTTTCTCCCCGGGCCACGGCTTCGCTCACCAACGTCTGCCAGGAGTAGGCCGCATTTCGCTCCAGCGCCCTCAGATACCAGGCAGGCTTCTCACCACTGGACTGGATAACCACCTCCACGTGCAGTTCTGGCACCTGGTACAGATGAGCCCATGCTTGCCGGGCAGTGCCGATGAGCGCCTGAAATAACGCCGCGCTGTCTTGCATAGCCAGCCAATCCATGAAGGCGTCATCATCAGAAGCGGACTCTTTCCACGCTTGCTGAGCTTGCTGCCAATAGCGGTCTTCTGGCCCCCGGTAACGGGGCGTGAGGTCGTTTTCATTGCTCAAAAGGGGTTGCTCCCGCACCGGATCCATGCCGGCGATTTGATCTTTCATGGCAGCTATGTGCGCTTCCACCTGAGTTGCCAGGATCTCTTCCAGATTAGCCCGGAAGTCTTCCAGGTTGTGCAGACCATCCCGCACCTGCAGGATCAACTCGGGGATCAGACGATGCAGGACGTTGTGAATCGCGGTATCTATTTGGGCCTTTAGCCAGGTCTGATAAGCCATCAGGCAGGCGTAGGCTGCCTCCGGCAGACTCGCCGGTCCACCCCGCTTCAGCAGGCGCTCGAAGGGCAAGCGAGACGGCCGTGGGGCTTCATCGAGGGAGAGAGCCTGGCGCTGAAGGGCCAAGAAGGCTTCTTCAGCCCGATGAAGTGCTTCTTCAGCCGAAGTGAGGCGCTGCTGTGTCCCTTCTCGCTGCCGCCGGGCTTCGACTTCTGTTACTTCGAGGCGCTCTCTGACCTGCTCCAGGAACCGCTGAGCAAAAACAAAACCTTGCCCTTCTTCCAGCACAAGCCCCGGCACCTGTCGTGCCAGGGCCTCTCTGAAGGCGTCTCGTATCCGTTCGGCCGCTTTCTGGATAGGGTCAACCAGGCTTCGCTCCAGGTTACGCTCGGCCAGTCTGAACTGATCAACATCCCCCAGGCTGGAGCGCAGCCGCCCGATCAAAGCGTCCAGACTCAGGTAAAGAGTCTCCGTTTGATCTTCTAACATCCGCTCCACGTCCTGCTCCATTTGCTGGTACGCTTCAGGTTCAGGTGGATGGAGCCATTCTGTCAAAGCGGTCTCCAGTAACCGGGCAGCAGCGATCCCCACGATTTCCTCGATGGGCACGACGAGGGACGCCAGGCCCATCGTGCTGTACACCCCTTCAATCCCAACGTCCTGGGGAGTATGCACTTTGTGGATCCGGGAAGCCACTTCACTTCCGATGCGAGAGGCACTCAACGTGAAAACGGCCTCCCCAAGCAGCCGAGTCATCAGTTCGGGATGGGAGAGGACTCGCCCCAGGTGGTCCACGGCGTCAATGAGACAAACAAACCGATAAGGTGGCTCGCCGGTGGGGATTTCCCGCTTGCCAAAGTAAGCCAGCTTAGGGGTGGTACGCCGTCCATCCGGTGCCATACACGTGAAATAATCCAACTCGCGCAGAGCAGCCCAGGTATTGGCACGCAGGTGTTCTTGAGGAGCACTGCCGAAGAAAAGTGGGGTGGTTAAGAAAGCGGCGACAAGCGTCTTCTTGTCCAGCGAATCCCGGCCCCTTAGAATATCCTGCAGCAGATAAGCGAAGTCTATAAACACGCCACTCCCGAAGCCGCCAGCTAAGGAAGCGATGACAAAAACCTGCAACTCCAAGGGCTGATGAAGAGCCTCATTATTCTGAACAACCAGGCTGTCCAGAGATCTGGACAGCTTCTCTCGCAGGTTCTGAGAACCTGGGCCTGCTTCGGCGTGCCACAGGAAGGCCAAGCGTCCCAACTGCCGTGCTCCCTGGCTACCTCGCTGGAGGCTTGTCTCCGTCAAACGAATATCTCGATGCAGCCATCGCTGGAGCGGAGGATGCTGTCCGCTGCGGGTTTCATGGACTAACTTCCGCACGGGCACCCCGCTCAGCTCAACCTTCTCGTCCCTTCGCAGAAGAACATGATGCGGGTGAATCGTCCCTGCCTCCTCCATCGTGTCTACATCCAGCGCCAAAAGGCGAATGCGGTCCCAGGGGACATCTCCGAAGGCCCGTTCAAAGCGAGCGCGGAGATACGTTAAGACCCTCTTTCCCATCCCTCCAAGGCCAACAATGAGGGTAGGACAAAGCTCTTCGAGTTGCAGCAAGTTCCGGGGGACGTTTGCTTCCATGAGCATCCATAAACTCCCATGAGGGATTAACTACCTCCTGATTGTCCCTGGGCCGATTCCTGCCACCGACGACGGGTTTCTTCTGCCTGTCGTCGGTACTTTTCCAGGTCAGGGTAATCTCGATCTCCCTTCGCCGGATCTGGGATAGCATCGGTTTGGTAACGGATGGCACTGATGGCCCAGGGCGCTTCCGTGAAGACGGTCGGATCTATTCCGAAGATGAAGCCCACGGCTCGCTGAAAGGCGATTGATTCCTGGGCTCTTAACGGCAGGCCCAGGTACGAGCGGTTGGGCCGCGGGCGGCGATGGCGCCAGCGGGGCCAGGAACCCTGCTCAAACAGACGAGCCCAGTTGGGAAAAGGCAAGGCTTCCCTGGTTAATGCCTCTGCCCAACCCCTCTCTTGCGTTGGTTGTGCTCCAGGACCGGCGATGTGCTCCAGCAGGTTGAAGCCCTTACCCAGACTTTCTCTTACCTTAGCCTCAAGCAGGTATTGGCGTACCTGACGACGCAAGACATTTAAGTCCACACCCTTGTCCAGCAAATCCACGAACCAACTTCTGGTTTTCTGCAAGGCCTGCTGAATGGCTAGAAGGTATGGCCGAACCCACCCTTCCCATTGATCTGTCGCCAGCAGAAAGCCGGTGGAGAAACCTGGTGGTTGCTCGGCCTCCCTGCGGGCCTCCTCTTTTTCCTCCTGCACTTGCCCCTGCCAATCCGGCAGCCTGGCTTGCAACGCATCCATACGCTGGGACATGTCGTCGGCTGCCTCGCTCAGAGGTCTCAATATCTCTTGCGCCTCCTGCCAGGCAAATTGGTACAGCTCCAGCCGCACCTTCCGCTCAAACCAATCTACCCATTCCCCCAGGAGTGTCTTCACTCGCGCGACATCATTCCAATGGTTCCAGAAAAAGTAGAAAACAGCCCACGCCCATACCACTCCTAGGGCCCAGCGCCGCAATGACTCCAGGGAGGAAGGGAGGACCGGCCACTGATGCCAGAAGAAGAGAGCCATCGCCGTGGCTAACAGGGCGAAGACCAGGGCTTGTCGGAGTGAACTGCGGGCTGAAGGGCGACTGCGCTCAGACGTCTCGCGTCGCCAGAGAGCCAAGAATCCCTCGGCAGGGTACTTCATAGAGAGCAAAAGCGCCAGAGTCAGGCTTTGCCAGAGCCAGGCCAGGAGAGCATTAGCGAAGGTAAGCCCTCCCTCTACCATCGCCCTGGACAGGGATTGAGTAGTCAGCAGGGCATTCCAGGCCGGGTTGAGGGCCTGGAGTAGCGACTGCAAGAGTTCATGCTTGGGCCCGCCCTGGTAAAAAGCCAGACCCACAGCCAGGATGATCCAGAAGACAAGAAAGAGAAAGAGCAGCCACCGGCCGAGGAGTAATGCCGCGGGGATATCCCGCTCCGCTTTTTGGGCTTTCTGCTGAGCCTCCTGGAGGGAGGTGGATGTGAAGGTTGGAGTCAGAACCACTCCCAGCTCGTTCAATCGTAGAGCCGGCCACAGGAACCACAGAACCGGCAGAGCTACCACCCAGAGGGCGAAAAACCCAACCAGCCAACTGACCTCACTGAGACGGTCGCCCAGGAGCGAATACCATAACAGGAAGAAAACAACGGCGTGGAGAAGGCCACCCAGCAAGCCCCACCACGTGCCAGAGATATAACTGTAGAGAGAGCCTTTAATCGCTTCTCCCTCCCGTAGTCGCCTGATGACTGTGACCAGGCCCAGGACAACGGGCAGGGAGAAGAAGGGCAGCCAGAGCCCGGCCCAGACCGGCCAAAGGGGCGGAAGCCCACCTAGTAGAGGCCGGAGGATAAAAAGGTTAAAGAGCGCGGTCAAGATCAGGCCAACGCCCAGGAAGAAAAAGACCTCCTCCAGAATGGTGGGCGCTGACACGGGAGGTTGTGCACGTTCCTGGAGGGCTTTGATCTGCCCCTCAGCCTCCTGGGACTGTGTCTGTAGCCTTTTCCGGACACCCCCAATCCAGGCCTGAGTCCCTGGAAACCCTCCCTCGACCAACACCCGGCGGATCTTTTGGACAAACTCCCCCCGGTAGGCGTCCCGCAAGCGATTCGCCTCATCGCCGAGAAACTGCTGAAGCAAAGGGAAGCCTTCCCGCCGAACGCGCTCCATCCTAGACTGCAAGCGTTCTGCGCCATATTCGGGCTGGTCGGGGTAAATCCGCTCACCTGGCTGAAGCACCTGCACCTGAGCTTCATTGCCCTGTACCGCCTGCCCCAATAAACCGCCAGCACCAACCCATGGTATCCGCCCAGCAGGAAGTCTAACAGGACGGACCAGATCAGGAACTGAGAAAGTGATTGAGACACGAGTTTCTCTGGTTAGTTCGTCGAGGCAGGCTCCCAACAAGCTGGCCTCCAGGTAGCGTAGAAACGGTTCCATGGGAAGAGCACGCCGTACCAGGCCAAAGCTTCCAACTCCCCGCTCGGAAGGAGGGGGCGTGTGGTAGCCAAGGATCACCAGTTCGAGCCAGGTTCGAAGCATCGCCATCAGATCTGCTGGATCCCCCCCTCCATCAGAAGTAGGCTCGAGGAGGTAAAGGTGGATAGGCATAGGCACACCGGCCTGTAGGGCTTCTTTCTGAATTTGACGCATCTGAGCCAGGGCAGGGAAGGCATACGGACTGGTCTGTTGACACTGAAGCAAGCAAACCGTCAGTTGTCGGTTGGCCCTCCCAATAGAGGGGTAATCCTGCCAGTGTGCCAGCAGGTCTTCTACGAAGCGAGGCGCAGCCAGACCAAGGGGCGAAGTCAGATCAACCACGAGGAAGAGATCGAATGCTACCCTCGCTATTTCGAGCTTCGGATCCAGGGAGACCTGAAGCCGTCTTAGAAATCGGTCGAGGTATAAGCTCCTTTTCTCCGCCCATTCGACCAGTAGACCGGCCGTAACCTCGTCTACAGCCAGAGAATCAGCTTCCTCGGGTCGAGGAGACCAGAAGGCTGTGATAGTCTCGGCTTCGATGAGGTCAATCAAATGAGAACCAGGTTTTTCTTCTGCCTCTTCTTTGGTCTGAAAGGCATGGTAGACCACCGAGGGGAGTTCAGCCCTGGCTTCCAGCCGGGTCTTTAGGACTTCAACCAGTTGATATCCCTGGGATCCAAACCCTATGATGCCGAACATAATTACTCCCTCCTTGGGAGAAATTCGAGGATTTAGCGAGTTAGCGTTGCTAACTCGCTAAATCCTCCCCCAATTGTTCTGCTAACCCTGCTCGGCGCGGACGACGGTCCGCGCCGAGCAGGCAAGATTATGACTCATAGTGCTTTTGGACATAGGCACGATGCTTGGCCACCTCTGCGACCATGATGTCCTTTAGCCATTCTTCGTGCAACTGACGCTCTTCGGGAATGGTGGGGGAGAATTGGCTCAACCGTTCTAGCAACTCCTCCTTGCTTTGGGCAAGCTCGAATTGCTCAACCAACTCTTTCAACTGTTCATAGCGGCTGTCATCTCGCACCACATTCCATAGCAGATCAAACAGCCCCTGCCTCGTCACGATCTCGGGTTCTTCTCCCTCCTGCTTCAGAAGAGTGAAAACATCTGCCCGGGCCCGTAACAACTGATAAGCCCAGGCCAGGGCCACTGTCCGCCGCCGCTCCAGCCCCTTATCCAGTTCATCCCCCAGGTAGAAGTCAGGAAATACATGCACTGGCTGCTGCCGCTCCACCGCCCGGCGGTAATCCTGCAAGTACAGGTTCCGCTGAGCCAGCGTGTCAAAGGTAATCCCGTGCGCCATCTTCAACACGGTGATCCGGTAGGGGTCTCCAGTGGCGATCACCGAATTACCTACCTCACGGCCTAAATCCGATAGATAGTCGGCGAAGACCGTCCTCGCAGGATCGGCTACCCCAATCACCGTTGTGATCTCCCGCATCTCATCTCGCGCCACTGCCTCACTTACCAGGGTCTGCCAGAAGTAGGCCGCATTCCGATCCAGGGCCTTCAGATACGAGGCTGGCTCCTCGCTCCCAGATCGGATAATCGCCTCCACGTACAATTCCGGCGCCTGATACAAGTGAGCCCACGCCTGGCGAGCCGCACGGATAAGCATCTGGACCAGCGCCTCGCTGTCATGCATTTCCAACCACTTCAAAAGGTCACCACGGGATGCTGCTGTCTCCAACGACTGCCGGGCTTGCTGCCAGTAGCGATTCTCCGGGCCCCGGTAGCGTGGCTTGAAGTCAGCTTCATCTTCCAGAATCGGGCGCTCCCGTACCGGATCCATCTCCGCCATGCGCCCTTTTGTCTCCTCGATGTAGCCAGGGAGCCGAACCCCCAACACATCATCCAGGTTGGTCTTAAAGCCTTCCATTTCTCGCAGACGGTTGTCAATCCACTCCAGCATGCCGGCCAATAGTCTCCGCAGCGCTTCGTAAGCCGCAGATTCCTCCCGGTGTTCCAGCCAGGTCTGGTAGGTCGTTACATAGTCTTCGGCCGCTCGAGGCAGATTGCCCCGCAGCCGTCCCAACAGCGAGCCGGCTCGCTGCTGGGCATCCCGGAAGGCCCCATCTGCTACTCCTACAGACTGCTCCGAGCCACTGGCTGCTGCCTGAGCAGTATCCAGTTGCCGCCCGACGTCCGTGTATCCTCTCTCCAGATCGGCCTTAATCCGCTCCAGAAACCGCTGAGCGAAGGGAAAGCCTCGTCCCTCCGTCACAAAGAGCTCCCCTAATACCTGGGACAGGGTTGATTCAAAGGTGGTGCGCACCTGGGCCCTCTGCTCCCGCACATGCTCGGTTATCCGTTCCTCCAGATCGGGGTCTGCCCGTTCCAGTCGCCGTTTCACTTCCTGGTAGAGGCCTGAGGAATCAACCTGGGCTAGATGGCCTCGCTGCACTTGCGCTTCGGCTCGCAGCCCTCTGGTTGCCCCTGGATTCAATCGTCGCGCGAGCACTTCCACGTCTATCACCAACGCTTCTCGCTGATCCTCCAACACCCGGTCCACCTCTCGCTCCATCGCCTGCCGCGCCGCATCCGTCCCTGGTGCGCGCACCATCTCTGGCAGCACCTCCTGCAACAGACGGGCTGCTGCTATCCCCACGATCTCATCTATCGGTACCACATAGGAAGCAAAGCCCAACGTGCTGTACACCGTCCCGGTTCGCGTGTCTCGCACTGCTCGCACGTTGTTGATCCGTGAAGCCGCCTCATCGGCGATCCGGGAGGCACTCAAGGTAAAGGTGGCCGCTCTTACTAGCCGGGCCATATACTCTGGATGGGCAATATTGCGCCCCAGGTGGTCCACAGCATCAATCAGGTAGACAATTTGGTACGGCCGTTCTTGAGTGGGGACTGCGCGGTCGGCGAAGTAGGTCAGCCGGGGTGGTAGCCGCCGGTCTTGTTCCTCGGTGCGGGTGAAGTAGTCCAGTTCCAGCAGGGCCGCCCAGGTGTTGGGACGCAGGTTCTCCTGAGGAGCGCTACTGAAGAAGAGGGGAGTGGTTAAGAAGGCGATCATCTGGGTCTTGTCCAGCAGGGCTCGGCCGCGCAGGATGTCCTGGAGCAGGTAGGCGAAGTCAATGAACATCCCCCCACCGGTGCCGCCGCATAGGGAGGAGATGACGAAAACCTGGAGTGCTAAAGGCTGATCGGCGCTGACGGTGTACTGGGAAGTCAGGCCGTCCAGGACTTTGGTCAATTTCTCCCGTAGGTGCTGAGATTCGACAATCCCCTCAGCGTGCCATAGAAAAGCCAGCCGCCCTAGCTGGCGGATCTGCTGGCCACCTCGCCGCAGGCTCATCTCCATCAATCGGATCTGGCGATGCAGCCAACCCTGGAGAGGAGAGAGCTTGTTCTTGCGCACCTGGTCAATGATCCCGCGCGCTGGCACCTCGCCCAGGTCAATCTTTTCATCTTCACGGAGTCGGACCTCCCGGTCATCTAGACGGGCTACTTCCTCAGCCGTATCAATGTCCAATTCTAGGAGCCGAATCCGTTGTCGAGGTACATCACCAAAGTAAGTCTCGAAGTAAGCACGTAGGCGTGTCAGAATCATTTTTCCTGTTCCACCCAACCCGATGATGAGAGTAGGGCGAAGATCCTCCGGGCTGAGCAGTCCACGTCTTTCATTCGCCATTTTGGGTCTCCTTTCTTATGCAATGCTTCTGTTTGTTGTCTAATAAGTCCCTAACACGATGTTCGCTATCATTGCCCTCCTTTCCTTTATCTTCCTTTTGATGAATGCCTAACGCATAGGCACCATCTACGTGGTCAATCACCTCGACCGATACTCCAGCACCAGACCTTCTATCTCGATCCGTACCCCGTCAAACAGACGTTGGCCGCGCCGGCCCACGGGACTGCCGGCCACTCGGATGGTGCTGCCTTTTAGGGGGAACAAGTACACCGCGATTTCGCGTCCGAAGGTGCTGCGGGTCCACCGCCCCTCAAGGCGGGCCTTGCGGCCTGATTCGGCATCCGGCGGTGTACCCAAGGCAATTGTACCGGCCCCAAACCCGACGATAATGGGTTTAGCGTAGGCGCCCAATTCATAGGGGCGACCGCGCGATTCCCTTGGCTCGATCACTTCCAAAGAGCCGATCAAAGGTGCAATCCGGCGTTGCCGCAACCACCGCCTCACCACGATTACAATGGCTACGGCTACTATAATGCCGACCCCATAGCGCCAAGCCCGCTCTGGATCATACCAGCGAGGGATCACATGTACCTGGCGCTCCTGGTGGTCGGAAATATCCAGACCGAAGCCACTTTTCCCCGTGGCAATGATCTCCAGAACATAATCACCAGGTCGCAGGACAGTGATTTCACCGCTCCAGATACCATCACCTTTTTGCTCATCTGGAGGCTGGCCGTCATCAAGCAGGGAAATGGGTTCCCCATCCTCCATCACTGCTTCCACCTTCTGGATTGACGCTCCTTCGGGGGCTAGCACCAGGGCCCGGACTGGGACCGTCTCCCCTCGGACAGCTTGGCCTTCCCTGCCGCCCCCAATGTTCTCGATCTTTAAGTTAGCTCGCATTACTGTGAGATCTGTTTCCCCTTGAGTGGATAGGGGCACTCCGTACACGCTCTCTCCCTGGGCCACAACTCTAGCCCTGTAGCTGCCTTCAGTGGTTGGGGCCACCAATGTACCGCTGAACACCCCATCACCCTCTCGCTCGTCTGGCAGTTGGCCGTCGTCGTGGAGGACAATGGGGACCTCATCCCCTATCGTTGCTTCCACCTTTTGGACTGACGCCCTCTCCGGATAGAGCACCTGAACACGAATTAGGGCTGGCTCTCCTCGAAAAGCCTGGCCTTCCTTGCCGACCTCAATACTCCCAATCCGCAAGTCCATCCCCCGAGTTACTGTGAGATCTGCTTCCCCTTGATCGGACAGCGGAACCCCGTACGTGCTCTCGCCTTGGGCTGCGACTCTAATCCGGTAGCTGCCCTCAACAGTCGGTGCCAGCAAGGTGCCACTGAACACCCCATCGCCCTCCCACTCGTCGGGTAGCCGACCGTTGTCCTGAAGGATAACAGTCTCCTCATCTCCTATCATCGCTTCCACCTTCTGGATTGATGCCCCTTCTGGACCGATCACTTGCACACAAAGGGGAATTGGCTCCCCCCGAAGAGCTTGTCCTGCCTCGCCGACCTCAATGTTCTCAATCTGCAAATCAACTCGAGTTACTGTGAGGTTCGCATCTCCTTGATCGGATAGCGGGACCCCATACATGCTCTCTCCCTGGGCCACGATTTTAATTCGGTAGTTGCCCTCAACGGCCGGTGCCAGTAATGTGCCACTGAACACCCCATCACCTTCCCACTCGTCGGGCAGCCGCCCATCGTCCTGAAGGACAACGGGGTCCTCGCCTCCTATCGTTGCTTCCACCTTTTGGACTGACATCCCTTCCGGACCGAGCACTTGCACCCGAATCGGGGCTGGCTCTCCTCGGAAGGCCTGGCCCTCCCTGCCGACCTCAATGCCCCCAATCCACAAGCCGGTCGGGGCACGCACACTGTACTCTACACTCTTTTGAATCGGATACGCCGTGTCAGGCCCGTATAGGAATCCGACCTCCTCTTCTGGCAGCGGAGCTTCCCCTTGCAGGGCTACAGTCAGGCTGTATGTTCCTGCCGAGGTCAAGGAGAAAGGCTCCCCTTCGAATGTTCCCCTCAAACCAGGACGCAGGTCTTCCTCCCACACCGTGCGTCCTGAATCGTGCTCCTTCATCCAGGCCAAAACGGTCAGGTCCTTTTGCCCTTCGACACGCTCCACCATTACCCATACGCGAACTGACTGGCCAACCTCGGCCTTGCCAGGTGGTTCCAACCGGATCTCGCGAATCTCGGGCTGGTCAGCAATCTTGACGGGCCAGTGCAGCCCCTCCGGTGTTCGAAGAAAACGGGTTTCCCCACTCTTCAGGTGCAGCCGAGGCAGCAACTCAAGAGCGTAGACTCCTGCTTCATCAAAGGTACGCTCCAGGCGATGCCTTATCTTCCCCCCCTCAGTTGCGAGTATCATTGTCTCTGAGGATACCAGCCGGTTTTCCGGCTCTTTGTAGAGATTCAGTTGGATCTCCAAAGCTTCAGTGGCATTATAGGGAAGCCCGTCCCGATCCACCAGTAGAGTTTGGAATGTCACAGGCTCACCACGGGCAGCAATAACTGAGGGAATCAACAGCTCTGCTCGGAGCGGGATGTAGTCTGCGAAGATCTGTACCCTTCCTTCCTGGCTACCACCACTCAGCAACATCTTCCAGTCTCCAGCCAACAAGTCGGCGCCTCGAATCCGCCATACGACCACATAGTCACTTCCCCGCCGTTCCACCTCTCCTGGGATGGGTACCAGAACCTGACCGTCCGGATCTACAAACCGAACACTAATGTCCTTGCGGGTTTGCCACAAAGTGACAATCAGGCTATCTATGTAGGGAAGCTCATTCTCATCCAGGGAAACCCCCAGCTCCCGAACGGAGAGTGTCCTAGGCTCTTCAACTCCCGCGGTCTCCACTCCAGACCCCACGCCAATGGTTCCCACAATGGCCCGGACCAATTGGATGTAAGCGGTGGGCAAATCCTCAGCCTTGTCCACCGGGAGGGCTTGCCCTCCCGTCAAAGCTGTCAGATTCTCCCATTCGGGTTGATTTTGCCGCGCTCTATCACCCAACAACACAGCATGTACCACAGCTCCCTGTTTGGATAAAGCAAGGACTGCAGATTCCACCTCCTCAAAATATTGCTCCGCTGAAAGGCCCAGGGTATTGTCCTCCAGGTCTCCATCGGTCAAGATGATCACAATAGGTGGGCGCACCGGATTGAGGCTGGGACTTTCTTCCAACTCCTCAAGCGCTAGTCCCAAAGCCAGATGAGGGTTGGTCCATCCCCCGACATTGCCCGTAACCGGCTCGTCCGGATCCAACATCCGAGTAAGTTGCACACGGTATGTTTCGCCTAATTGCGACAGCGAAGCCAGCGTCTCAGCCTGCTCGGCATAGCTCACAAGAGCCACTCGATACGTGATCGAAGACTCTGTAGCCACGGCAAGGTAGTTCACCACAACTGAGGCGGCGACGAACCGCCATCCATCTGGGTCAGAGGGAGGCTGAGTCCCGATTGCATAAAGCATACTTACAGAATTATCAACAAGAAGAAGAACGTCTTGCGTGTCCCGGTCCGGAGACTGCCCCTGTACCAGGCAGGGAGAACGGATCATGGGCACGAGAATCCCAAGGATGGTCAAGGCGGCCACAATGGCTTTAAACGTCACTTGCTTTTTATGGGAGCCCATTCACGTTTCCTTTTCTTTTTCTTCTTTTTCGTCCTTTGACCTCGAACTGCGCGTGATCCGTTTTAGCTCCGATTGGTGGATCCGCCAACTACGCCCCACCTTGAAGGCTTTCAGCTTGCCCTCATTGCACCAACGCCAGATGGTGGTGCGGCTAAGCTTCAAATACTCGGAGACCTCTCTGACTGTGAGTATCTCGTCCACAGCAACGCCCCTCTTCTGTTGCAGCGGTGAACATCCATAGGCGAGCTTCGCAGAAAGCGAAACTCAAATGAGTTCCTTTATAGTTTACCAAAAGCTGACCCTGGATTCAATGCCTTTTCTGCCAGAATGCCAATTCCTATGGCCCGGTCTCCAGTACGTGATCAGCCACAGCCTGGATGGCCGCTTTGAGCTCCCGATAGTACTGGCACTGGCTGATGGCCAACGTCTGGGCGACCTCCACCGCTCTCTTCCTCTCCAGGTAAGTCAGACGCAGGATGTCATGGCGCCGTAACTGTCGGGGATGGAGAGGCTGGCCTTCAACTGGCCCCATGGCCTCAATAGTCGCATGCAGGGCCTGCCACAGGGTTCGGCCGTCTGGCCGTGCCCCCTGAGCCTCAGCTATCAGCTCTGCCAGCGGGCTCCGTGCCAGGTAGTCCACGTCGTCGAGATGGCGCAAAGCATCACGTGTCACCCACTCCCGCTTCCTCTGTCCCATCACTTCGGCTTCGGTCGGTTGCGGTGCTTCTTTCTCCCGTAACCCGGCGGCTTCCACAATGCCAGCGAGATATTCTCGCCGAGCCTCCGATTCTACCAGCCGGGCCTTGAGCCTGGTGAGGGTCGTTCGCAGCTTCTCGATCTGGGCTTGCTGGCGCAGCGCCTTCTCGATCAGTTCCGCCTTGGAAAACCGTTGTAGTTCTTCGTAGGTCATAGCGTTATCCTGGCCAGCGGGCTTGCGCAGTGGTTGGCTGTAAGCGTCAGCAGCAAAGTTGACTTACAAGCCCACCTGTGATATAGTTAGTGCTGACTACTTGAGCGACTGTCTGCGTACTGATAATAACTAATGCAACCTGACGTGCGAATCTTTCACTTTTCGTGAGCGGTTTTGGATTTTGTCTGTGTGGCATTGTCTCGCTGAAGCCGGGACAGCCCCTTGGAAGTAAAGCCAGATGGGTATACCTGTCCTCCCAACGAAGAGCGTAACGACGTCCCGCGTTCTCCAAATGTGCGAATGTCGAGTGAGCGAAGCAGTCACTGAGGATGATCTGAAGCAACACGGGATCTCCCGCGCAGAGCTCGTCAAGCACATCGCAGGTATTGTCTCTCGGAATGTGGCCTCGGGTCGGGCGCAGCGGGTCATGGCAAGGCAATCCACCGAAGGCGGGGAAGATCTCCCCCTCAAGGCATACATTGATCGCGTCATTGACTTCTACCTGCAGGAGCGTGGCCGGGTTGAGGCACTGGCCGCCCAGGATGAGGTGGCCTGGACTGAGCTGCGTGACCGACTGACGGGCCGGGCTTACAACATCCTTCTGCGCTTGCAGGTCGCCTCTGGGAGGGCAAGAGGCGAGGCGCCAGACTTTGCTCAGGCCACCTGCCGAATCATCTTTAGCCACACATTCCCCTACGATGTCGCCTTCGATGCCTGGGCTACCGTAATCTTGAAGAACCACATCCTGGAGCATTACACCCGTTCTCAGGATCTGCTAGACCGTGAGCCCAGGATGCTATCCCTGGACCGACCCGGCCGAAGCGAGACAGGTGACGATTTCTCGCTATACAATCTCCTGACCGATGACTCCGGGGCATCCGCCTTTGAGCGCCTGGAGGTACAGGAGTGGCTTATGCAGGCCATCGATGGGCTGGGCAGCCGGGCCCAGCAGCAGGTCATCATAGACGGCTTCTTCTACGGGTTGAGCGACGGGGAAATCGCAAGACGCCTGGGCAAGACCAGGCAGGCGATCTACAATCTGCGTCACAGGGCATTGCGGGACCTCAAGGAGATTCTGCGAAAGAAGGGACGCTGAAAGTGCATTAGATTTCTTACCAGGCATACTCAGCAGATGAAAAACTATTAGCAGAGGCGGCTCCCACGCCTGTCCTGAGCATAGCCGAAGGGCCGCCGATTCGCGGGCGTGGGAGCCGAGTGGCATTAACATTTCGCGCTGCATCGCCCTGAGCTGAAGCTCTAGGCTGAAAGAACCAAGCCCTACGGGCTAAAATTCCAGCCCCGAAGCATGTCCTGAGCCCGCCGAAGGGGGGCTTCGTTCTCTCAGCGCGGGGACTTCAGCCCCGCGCTGCCTGGCACTAACCGCACAGGTTGAAAAAGTTAGTGCCATTGGGCATGGGAGCCCGCTCTGCTTCATGATTTCCATCTACTGATACTCAGTAGATCCAATTTTGCTCGGCCTGGATCGCCAGAGCCAGGCCAAAGGCGGGAAAGGCAACCGCAGGTTGCACGCAATCCCCCCAGAGCAATTTTGGATCCACTGATACTGGAAGGTGGTGATGGTCATGACGGACAGAAGTAAAAAACCCTACAATCAGAAAACCGTGGCGGTAGACGGAAACCCCCTCTTGCAAGAACTCCGCCATCGTCTATCCGAGCCAGGACCCTGGGCGCGACGCTTCCGGCAACTGGCCGAGGCCGTCGCGGGATCTCCCGACCTGAGCTGTGAGGAATGTGAGGACGTGTTGGACCTCTACGTGGATGACGAGCTGGAGGGCCGTGACGTGCGGCGTCTGTACCCGCTGGTCTGGCACCATCTGCGGACCTGCGACCCCTGTCGGCAGGCCCACGATCTCCTGGCCGACACGCTGAGGCGGGAGCGTGCTGGCGAGCTGACTCCTATCCCTCGCCTGGAAGCGCCATGCCTCCCCTTCCTGCAGCCTCAACCGCCCGACGCTGCATGGATCACCCGCCTGCGGTCACAGCTTGCCGGCGACCCCTTTGGCCTGAGCTTCTCTTTCAAACTCCCCTACCTGCAGACCCTGTTCTCTCGACCGGTCCCCGTGGTAGCCCGAGCTGAGGAGCCCTTCTTGCCCCCAGTTGCTCACCTGCTGCTTTCTGAAACCATCTCTATGGGGGAGGGAACAGTGGCCGTCGAGGTCACGGCCACCCGCCGCCCCGAAAAACCCGACTACCTGCACCTGCAAGCGATCATCACGGGCTCTGCCCCTTTGCCGGAGAACCTGTGGGCCAGGCTGATCTGGGAAGACCAGACTCGCTCTGGGCCTGTGGATCCCCAGGGCAATGTGGATTTCGGCCAGGTCTCCCTGGCCACGCTACAGGAAGCCCTGGAAGCCGGGGAGGGCAGCTTCGAAATCGCCTTTGAGGCCCGAGAGATAGAGGACGATGCCGGAACCCCGGTTGGATGAGGAGTCTCTTGCTTTCTATCATAGCCTGGCCAGGCAACTCTGCGAAGGCCACCTGTCGCCTGATGAGGCTGCAGCGGAGTCCCGCCGGCTACATCCTTCACCCGCTGCCGTCGAGCAGTTGCGAGCAGAAGCCGAGCAGCGGACAGGGTACGCCCCACGGGAGGGGTGGGCTCTGGCCCACATCGCGTGCGCGGCGGCCCAGGAGCCAGAGCGCGATTTGCTCCAGGCCGAATGTGCCCTCACTCTGGCCGCAGCCCTCAACGCCCTCGGAAGGTTTGCCGAAGCTGTGCCCATCCTCAACAGCGTGCCAGAGCCCCTCCTGGCCCACGGCCGGCCAGACCTCGCCAGCCGTTGTTACAGCGAAATCGTCCTGGCGTGCACCTTCCTGGGGCAATTCGAGGTTGCGCGAGCGGCCCTGGCCCGGTCTCGGAGCATCCTGGCCAGCCTCGCTGATTCCTTGGCCCTGGCTCATTGCAATAAGGCCGAGGGCCTGCTCCATTATGAGCAGAACCGCTACCCAGAGGCCGCGGCTTTGCTCCGTCAGGCTGGCGACGCCTTCGCCGCCGCCGGTTACGATGGTGAGGCCGCGCTGACGTGGTGCTATCTAGCTGAAACCCTGCGCTTCATTGATTCCCAGGCGGCCCTGGACTGGCTGGACAAGGCTCGCCGTGATTCGGTGATGGAGGCTTCACCTGTCCACACCGCCCGTTGCGACTACATCCTGGCTGTGATTTATGAGGAACTGAACCGTTACGCCGAAAGTCTGATCCTCTGCCGCCAAGCGCGAGTAGCTTTGTTCAGAGAGGGCTTGGTTTTCCTGACCGCTTTCTGTGATCTATACCAGGGCCTTGCTCACTACCGACTAAACCAGTACGACGAAGCGTTGTGCGCCTACAACCGGGCTCGTGCTAGTTTCGCTGATCAAGCGCTGGGTGGCTACGTGGCCCGCTGCGATCTTAACCAGGCTGTCGTCTACTATGCCCTTAACCAATATAACGAGGCACTGGCTCTCTATCAGCAGGTGGGCGAGGACGCTCTGGCCGAAGGGCGGGTCCTGAGGGCGGCTCGCTGCCACACGAATATGGGCTTGTGCTACGATCGGCTGGGGCGCTACGACCAGGCGTTGGTTCTGCACGATCGGGCGCGTCAGGCGTTTCTGGAGGCCGGGAGCCCAGTCTGGGCCGCGCTGTGTCAGGAGAATCTGGCCGGAACCTTCCGCCGGCTGGGTTGCTACCAGACAGCGTTGGTGCATTACCAGCAGGCGCGAGAGATCTTCGACCGGGAGGGGATGCCCGTCTACAGGGCCCGTTGCGATACCCATCTGGCTGACCTGTACCTCGCGTTGGGGCAGCACGGCCAGGCTCTTGCCTGTCTGGAGCAGGCGCAGATGACCTGTCAACAGAAGGGTATGTCAGTATACGTGGCGGCCTGCGATCGGGAAAGGGCTCGGGTCTGGCTGGAAATGGGGCAGGGGGACGAAGCCCACGCGCTGTTGGCCCAGGCAAAGGCCATCTTCGACGAAAAGGGGCTGGTGGTGGATGCTGTTTTGTGTGACCTGGCAGCGGGTGAGGTGCACCTAAGCCAGGGTGAAGCTGCCGAGGCCGCACGTCTTTTCGCAGAAGCCCTGACTGTGCTGTCCCCGGGCTTCCCCGACGAGGCATGGCGAGCCTGGTACGGACTGGGGCGCTGTGCTCTGGCTCAAGGAGACCGCTCTCGCGCCGTGGAGCATTGGCTGTCAGCCGTGGAGCTGACGAGCCAGATTCGGGCAGCTCTGCCCACCGAGCGGCTCAGCGGTGGTTTCTTCGCCAGCCGGCGACGGCTCTACGAGGACACCCTGGTGCTTGCCCTGGAAGAGGGGGCCACAGGGCAAGCTCTGGCCGTAGCTGAGGCCGGCAAAGCCCAGACCTTCCTGACATTGCGAGCCGAGCCCTTCGGCGGAGTTTACACTGAGCGTAGTCGAAGTGCTCAGGACAGGCCCTTCGATGGAGTTTACACTGCTGGCCAGGATGACCCTTATCTGGCTGAATTGCTGAGCCAGGAGGAGAGGTTACGCCGGGAGATGGAATCGCTGCGCCGCGAGCTAAGGCTGCTGGAGGCGGATGAAGCCAGGCCCATTCTGCGCAGTGAGGGGGAAGTGCGCAGCGACCAGCCCCAGGCGTTGGCGCGGCTAGCAGAGCTCTCGCAGGCCTACGAGGAGGTCGTTGAGCAGCTGCGCTTGGTGGCACCGGACTGGCTCGAGGCCCATTCCCTGACACCCTTCTCGGTGCAGGCACTGCGCCAGGCCGCTGCGGCCTGCCTGCCGGTCCACTGGGCGTGCCTGAGCTACTACGTGTTAGACGATGTGCTAGTGACCTTCTACCTGGATGCACAACGTATCACCGTTCACCGCCGCTCCCTCAACGCCTACGACCGTCTGGCGCTGCGTCAGTGCACAGATC
>CAZQDO010000017.1:19094-23922 GCA_964592085.1 uncultured Anaerolineae bacterium
CCGGGAGCTGATCTACCGGGGGACCATCCGTGGGCATCGGACACCTGGCGACCCTGGTCGAACCTACCTGCAGCACCTGTACCGACTGCTCATACCTCCAGAGGTGGAAGACCTGGGCGAAGACGATCTGCTGCTCATCGCCCCTCACGGCTCCCTCCATGGGCTGGCCTTTCAGACTTTGCTGGCCGACGAGATGCCTCTCGTGAGCCGGGTACCCCTGACGTACGTCCCCAGCCTGGGTGCCCTCCAGTTGCTGCTGAAGGATCCGGCCAGGAAAGACGCCATCGGGCGTGTCCTGGTCTGCGGCCTGTCCGATTTCGGCTCCCGGGCGAGTCCTCTGCCTCACACTATTGATGAGGTGGCTGCCTTACGTCAGATTTTGGGAGAGCGGTTGGACGTCCTCTGGGGCAGCGAAGCGATGCGGGAGAGCCTGTTGTGCCTGAACGAGAGTGGAGACCTGGCTGGTTATGACGCCATTCACTTTGCCACCCACGCCGTGCTGGATCATCTGGCTCCTTCTCAGTCCCGGGTGTTGCTGGCCGATGATAGCCTGGCCCTGGCCGACGTCCTCAACCTGGGGCTCAGGGCGCGGATGGTGGTGCTTTCTGGCTGCGAGGGGGCGATAGGGCAGCGATATCCTGGGGACGAGATCATGGGGCTGGCACGGGCCTTCTTCCTTGCCGGCGCGCGGACGGTGGTGGCTAGCCTGTGGCCGGTGGAAGATGCTGCCACGGGTGAGTTCATGGGGCGCTTATACCGCCAGTTGGTGGCGGGAGAGGGCGTGGCCCAGGCGTTGCGGGCTGCCCAGGTCGAGATGGCTACGGAGGAATACGCTCCCTACCAGTGGGCCCCCTTCATCGCCATTGGCCTGCCCTAAAGAGGATAAATAGTATCTACTCAGCCTGCTCGGCCTGGATTGCCAAATCCAGGCCACTGGCGTAACAGGATGCCTCTTTCAACGCGGAGTAACTGCCCCAAAGCCGCCGGATCTGGCGATCCAGCGGAAGCGGCTGATTTGTTACCTTTCAGAGAATAATCGGGTAGTGGAGTGGCGGTCAGGTAAACCGACACTACACCATGGAATGGTGTAGATTGGGCAGTGAGTGGTGACTTGTCGAATATGACATTGAACCCTTCGGCAGGCTCAGGACAAGTTTCAAGGATCAACCGAATTCTCCACACCAATTCGTTAAGGTGCGTTTCAAATGGGTTGGGATTTCTTAGAAGGGCATACTGTCAACGGATTTCTGGAACAGATTGAACGGATGATCGCCCATCCGGCCAGACTCTTCCTCTCCGATCCGAGCTGGAATCCGTTCAATCCGCTCCCTGAATCCGTTGACAGTTCCCCACGGCAACAACGCTAACTGAAATGAAACACACCCAATTCGCTAAATCCTCTCCATTCGTTGTCATATTGGGAGACCATGAAGCGTGGGAATGTGAGTGAGTCTCAGAAACCTCCTCAATCGTAGCCACTGAGATCTGCTGTCTTGCTACCGGGGGAGCGGTTCGGACCACAAAAGCTGTGAAAGGTCGCGAAAGACGCGAAAACCTGCTTGCTGGTAAGGTGCCTTTTCGTGTCTTTCGTGGGCTTTCGTGAGCTTTGTGTTCCAAACCTTGGCGAGTTCCGGCGGAGGTGCCGGAGTTCCCGTGTGGCCTTAGCAGCCGAAGCCGCAAGGGATTGGGTCGGCGTGTGCCACGATCTGGGGCAGCGCGAGCAACGCCGTAGCCAGGGCTACCAGCAGCAAGAACTTGATCTTGCTCTTCATCACCTCTCACCTCCTTTCTGGCCAGACTCACCAGAATTGTATCACGAGGAGGCGAATGAGTCAATCGCAATGTGCTGCATCAATGAACAAACATGGCTCTGGCCCGGTGAAGTCGCCATTTCTCCAAAATGTGTTGGCCACCAAAGAGGGGGAGACTCCGGCGGAGATGCCGGAGCCTCCGTGTGGGTCTAGCAGCCCGGGCCACAAGGGATCGGGTCGGCGTATGCCATGATCTGGGGCAGCGCGAGCAACGCCGTAGCCAGGGCCACCAGCAGCAGGAGCTTGTTCTTCATTATGCTCTCACCTCCTTTCTGGCCAGAGTCAGTGGATACAGAATTGCTCTAAAGGGGATTGCCAAATCCCCGCTCTTGGCCTGGACCTGGCGATCCAGGCCAAGCAAAATTGGATCTACTGAGACTCACCAGAATTGTATCACGGGGAGGCAAATGAGTCAATCTCAATGTGCTGCGTCAATAGACAAACCTGGCTCCGGCCCGATGAAGTCGCCATCTCTCCAAGGTGTGTTGGCCACCAAAGAGGGGGAGCTCCGGCGGAGATGCCGGAGCTCCCGCGGGGCCTTAGCAGCCCGCGCCGCAGGGGAGCGGGTCGGCGTGTGCCACGATCTGGGGCAGCGCGAGCAACGCCGTAGCCAGGGCCACCAGCAGCAAGAACTTGATCTTGCTCTTCATCACCTTTCACCTCCTTTCTCACTGGAAAGGAGGGTCTAACTATGGCAACATTGCACTTTGGTTCGAGGAAATTCGTACATTGAGCGCAAGAAACCAGTGGGCTTCTTCATCCTTGTTAGTAGCCACCATACCCCTGCTGGACACCATGAAGCATGAAAACACCCCTCAACAAGTTGAGGACTCCGGGTCCCGAACTTAAGTTGAGGGCTCCGGAGTCCCGAACTCGTTCGGGGCATTTTCAGAATAGGAGCGCTCAGGAGGTTGCCGACGACGGGTTTGTGTGCTATACTCTATGGGGAGAGGACTGGATGAAAAAAGAGGAACTGCGGGAGCAGTGTCGGCGCGGTGTGCGTCGTGTGCTGGCCAAACGGGGATGGGAGCTGGTAAAGGATGAGGCGGCCTTCATCGAGGAAGTGCTGGCCCAGGTTCAGTCTCGTATCCAGAACAGCCGCCGGCCGCTGGAGAAGATCATCGAGGATGCCACCGTCAACCGCTACGGCTACCTGTGGCACGCCGCCTGTGGCGCCGACAGGACGCTTCGCCAGAGGCGGGCCTTCGTAGAATTGCACTGCTATCTGTATCCCATCGCCCTTTACCGTGCCAACCACGACCAAAGCCTCGCTGAGGAAAGCACCCAGGAGGCTCTGTTCAGCGTATGGCGGCATCTGGATCAGGTCAAGGATCCTGGCAGCTTTGCGCGCTGGGCAGGTGTCATCGTCTCCAATGAGGTGAGCGAACAAATTAAGAAACTGGCTCAGAAGGTCGTGGAGAAGGAAAGTGGGGAGGTCGTGTGGCAATTCAAGGAGATCCTCGTGGCCGAGCCGTGGGTCTATAATAGAGGAGTTGAGGATGCTGGAATAGCGATGAGGGGAAGTGGTAACCAACCTGAATTACCTGCTAACCAGGGATCAAAAATGACCAAAGAGATGCGGGCGAGGCTAGAAGCAGCCCTCAGGCATTGTCTGCGCAGCAAGCGACAACAGGCAGTGATCATCGGGCTTTTCCTTGATCAGAAAGGGTTCCAGGAAGTGGCTGCCGCCCTGGGCACGACGCCTCAAAATGTGTCGGTGCTCAAGAGCAGAGCGCTAAAGCGTCTGCGAAAATGCGAGGAATTCTTGAAGGTGTTGGAGGATTTGATGTGAGCGTGAACGTCCAGCGTTCAAGATTTGATATTCCATTGGTGAGAGCTGTCCTGGGCTTGCCCGATGACGGGTTGGCTTGTGACGAGTGCCAGGCCTGGTTGCCCGCTTACGTGGACGCAGAGGTCGGGGGGCTCTCTGCCCACCCCCGGTATTTGGCCGTGAAACGCCACCTGCTCCTCTGCTCCGACTGTGCTACCGCTTACCTGGAGCTTCTGGATTTGGCCCTGGCCGAGGAGCGAGGGTTGATCCCTCGACCGACGTACTACCCTGAACCCGATTTGAGTTTTCTTCCCGGAGAGTGCTCAGATGACCGACCACGAACAGAATGACCTGGATTGGCAACGTTTGAAGAACCGACTGGCTGGCCTGAACCCGACCACGGTGCCAGGTGAAGTGCTCCACCTGGCACGGGCTGTCGCTGGCGCTCATGACCCAACCATAACGTGTGAGGAATGTCGGGCCTGGCTTCCCTCCTACGTGGATGCGGAGGTCGGCGGTCTGCCCGTGGGGCAATTGTATCCACAGGTCAAGCGCCACCTGGACCTGTGTGCCGACTGCCAGACGGAGTATCTGGAGATGCTGGAGCTGGCCCTGGTCGAGGACGCCGGGGAACTGCCGGTGCCCAAAATCATACCTACCCCTGATTTGAGTTTCTTACCTCCTCTTTCGTTCGTAGAGGCGGCTCGGGAGACAGTCACCAAAGTGACGGAAAGGTTCCTGGAAATCCTGGACCCTGACAGGTTAGAAGAACTGGCCATCATCGGCGATACCTTCTTCGCGCGGGTAGAGGAGCTGGGTGGTCAGTTTTTCCTGCGTCAGACGCCCGCGATGGCCCTTGCCCTGGGAGCGGAGGCTTCGATGGCTCTTCTCTCTCTCGCCGCATCTTACGAAACCACGCGACGGATAGTGACAACCTTCTCGGCCCAGGAAATCCAGGCCCACGCCGAGCAGGGAGACCTGGCCGATATCCTGGCTCAGGTGGCGGAGAAGGTGGCCCGGGAGACCACGATGAGCCGCAAGCAGGCCCGGCTGTTCGCGCAAATCTACGCCGAGGGAGCTCAGGATGAGATAGACACATGGCTGTCGCTGGCGGAGACACTACACCAAGCCGGATAATCATCACACACCAACTGGCTTCTTGCTACTCTCAGTATATCACGGATTCTCAGCAGAGGCGGCTCCCACGCCGCCGGTTCGTGGGCATGGGAGCCCGCTTTGCTTCAAG
>CAZQDO010000018.1:0-11977 GCA_964592085.1 uncultured Anaerolineae bacterium
GGCCTCGACAGTGAGCATGGTGATGGGTCCCTTGCCCTCTGTCTGGAGCTCTGTCAATTGCCTCAGTGTGTCGGCAGACAGGAGGGGCATATCGGCGTACCACACGGCAACCATCTCGCTCTGGCCTTCTAGCAGGGGGCGAGCCTGGAGGAGAGCATGGCCCGTGCCCAACTGTTCCCTCTGCTCCACATAGATGACCCGGTCGCCTACGGCCTGACGTACTTGATCGGCGCCGTGACCCACCACCAGCAGCGGCTTCTCCGAAGTGAGCTGAGCAGCCGTCTCTACAGCATATTGGACCATGGGTTTGCCAGCCAGAGGGTGTAGCACCTTTGGCACCTCTGATTTCATGCGCGTGCTCTGGCCGGCGGCCAGGATGACGACTGATAATCTATTCATGTCTCAACCTTCCCTTTGCCTTCACGGGGAAAACCAAGTTGTAGCGTGTCCAGGTTGATGATTGCACCGGTGCACAAGAGGAAATCCACGCCTAGAATGCCATTGATGTCAAAAGCATCATCTATCCCACCCACTTCAATCTCAAATTGCTCAACAGCCTTTGATCCGACTAGCAAGCGGTCCACGCAACGGGAAAAGACAACCTCCGTTCCTCCAACGCCACGGACAACATGCAAAATGTCGTGGAGCTCCGGAACAATCCCGATTTGGGCCACGATGTCAGTGGAAAGCATAGTTCTAGCCGATCCAGTATCAACCACCATATCCGGCACTTCGACTTCTCGACCTTGGTACACCAGTGTTACGGAGACCAAGATCAGGTCATCACGCAGGGCTAACTGCATAGTTCCTCCGCAGTCCCAGCCAGTGTCTTTCTCGAATGTCCAATTCCTCGCGGGCTGTATGTACGAAGTAGAACTCGCGCAGAGGGTACTGCCGGTGTAACTCGCGGTACCGCTGGAATGCCTCTGCTCCGTCTGGGCAAACTTCGACCACGGTTATCTGGTCCAGCTTGCGGCGATCATCCTCAGTGTGGGCCTCCAACGCATCTATGATAAGCCACTGATCGGGGTACTGCTGCCGAATCTCTGCCCAACGCATAGTAACCTCCTTTCACGCCCTTCGCTTTCGCCCACATCCTGCTTTCCTTTGCGCAGCAACCCATTGCTGGCAAACGCGGGTATTTGATCCCAGGTACGTCCTCGGAGAACGCGCCCGGCTTGTTTCCTACGGACACCGCCCCATTGTTTGAAAAAGAAAGGCACGCGAGCAACACGACATTGATCGCGAATGTCAACGACCCACTCCTCTGCCATGGGTCTCGCCCCAGGCCCCGATTCCCCCCCGACGATGACCCAATCTATTCCGCGCAGGTTCAGACCTGGCAATGGTCCGAGCAGTGGCTCCAACGACAGAAACTTGATCTGAGCGTCTGTTTGTCTAAGGTGTTCGATGCGAAAAGCGTAGCCCCGATTTTCCACGCTGACCCCCATCCAAACGTTACTAGGCCAGTCAATTTCTGGATTCAGTTCAAGCAATCTCCTGGAGCGCTTGGTCAGCACCTGGAAGGTGTGCCACGAGGCACGGCGCATGACGTCAAAGACCTGGTGAATGAACGGTAAGGGCACATCCTGGTGAAAAAGGTCGCTCATAGAGTTGACAAAGATTACACTGGGCTTTTCCCAGCCCAACGGCTGCTCCAGAGTATCCTCGTGCAGGGCCAGTTTGAAGCCGTTTGCATATTTGGGCTGCCCCATGGCCTTTAGCCGCATTGCAATGCGCTCTGCGTAGCAATGCTTGCATCCTGGACTAACCTTGGTGCACCCTGTCACTGGGTTCCAGGTGGATTCTGTCCACTCAATGCCCGAATTGATGCTCATCTTTCCAGCAATTGCTCCAGTTCAGCCCGCCACCGCCAAATCAATCCCCGCCTCAATCTCCAACCCCATCGCCTCCAGCATCACCGGAATCTGATAGAAGTCCAGTATGCTGATGATGCCGAAGTAGGGATTTGGCTCCGGTGACTTGTCCACCAGTTCCTCGTTGGCCCAGCGGGTCAGTTGCGTGCCAAAGTCGAACACGAGCACCGGCAAGTGGCGTTGGACCGATTCGGCGAAGAGCCTGGCCAGCGCTGGGGCATCGCGCAGGTCGTTGCCCAGGTAGATGGCCGGCGTGGGGGTGTCTCCCTTGTAGCCCAGGATGGTCTCGATCATCAAGTCCTTCTTGACGTGGTATTGGCCGCCGCTGAGATCAACGTAGGGGCCGCTGTAGCGATATGCGGTGCGCAGGGTGCCGTCGGACACCGGCTTCAGCTCATCGGGCAAGAGCTCCACGTCGGGGGTCAGCACGGCCTCGATCAGATCAATGTAGCGCAACGGGATGGTGGGGGCCAGGGGACGCTCAAGGGCAAACTTCACCTGATAGGGTGTGGCAACGGAGGCCACAAAGAACGAGGCGAGGGTCTTGAGACAGAAGCAGAGGAAGTCGAAAAAGCCAGGGCGCAGCACGATTTTGTCGGCCATAGCGTGCAGCTCTTCTTCGCTCCCCGGCAGAAAGTAGACCAGGCTCCTTTTCCCGTCAATGATCTCTGGCAAGACGCGCTCGATGTACTTGCCCATCATGGCCCGTGGCGAACTAAAGCCACCCTGAGCCTCGTCCTCCAGGGTGATGGTGCCGTCGAAGTCGCTGATGAAGTAGATGCCTTCTTCCGGGTGACGCAACGCCTCTCGCAAAAGGGCCAGGCTTTGGGGCGGGATGGATCGCTCCACCCGCTTGATCTGCTGCTGGTAATAGATGGCGTAGGAATCATAGGGGGTTGCCTGCAACTTGTAGAGCTTCTTGTTGCGGCGGATGGCCTTGCCGGCCAGGGTGATGATCTGGTCAATGACGAAGTCCCCCTTCACCTGCTGAAAGGCCAACACCTGGCGGCGAAGCAAGTGGGAAAGCAGGAAATAGGTCTCGTTGCGGTCCACCATCTCCCGGAAGCCGGCGTGCTCCAGCAGGCTGTTGAGGGTGTCCTGGTGAACATCGCTGGCGATCACCACGTCTTCTGCCTGCTGGCTGACGAAGGCCCCGTAGCGACCGAAAACGGCCTTCAGCGGCTCGTATCCCCGTTCGGTGGGAAAAGCACCCAGGTAGGACAGCTTGCGCAAGGGGTACTGATCGTACTGCGGCGAAACGGAATGGACGAAAACCCCACAGAGCTGCTCCCCCTCGTAATAAAGGATGACCTCGTGGGTGCTCTTGCGCATCATCCTGGCATAGACCTCAGGCGACGTATCCGTCTTCACCGGGTCTATGTTGCGAGGACTGGTCTGCCAGCGGGTGTAGGCCCGACTCAGCAGGCCCGCTGCGGCGTTCAACTCCTCGGCCGATAGATGGCTTCCCAGCATAACCTTGAAATGATAATCAGACATCGCTCTCCTCAGTTACCCCCTCCCCGTTGCTCGTTACCCCTATTCTATCACAGTCCCAACCTACGGACAAATCAGTTCGAGCCCCAACTGGCAACGATCTCACGAGCCATCTCCCTGGCGCGGGCGAAGATGTCGCCCTCATCCAGGGTCAGGAGCACGCGATCCCGCATCACCACCCGTCCATCAATGATCACCGTGCGCACGTCGCTGGAATGGGCGGCGTAAACCAGGTGCGAGGTGATGTCGTATACCGGCACCGTATGCGGCCCATTCAGGTCCAGAATGAGGATGTCCCCCCGCTTCCCAACCTCCAGTGAGCCCAACTGATCCTCCAGTCCCAGCACGCGAGCCGCTTGCAGCGTGGCCATGCTCAATGCCTGGCGGGCGTTTACCACTGTGGGATCGCTCGCGATCATCTTGTGAACTTTGGCCGCCGTCCCCATCTCGCCAAACATGTCCAGGTCGTTGTTGCTGGCCGCCCCATCGGTGCCCAGCCCAACTTTGACCCCTGCCTCCAGCAGCTTGGGCACGGGGGTGAGGCCGGAGGCCAGCTTCAACTGGCTCTCAGGACAATGCACCACGCCAGCCTCGTATTGAGCCAGCAACTCGATGTCCTCGTCGGTCAGATGCACGCCGTGGATGGCTACGGTGGTGGGCCCCAGGACGCCCAGGCCGGCCAGTCGACCAACGGGGGTGCGCCCATACTTTTCGATGCTCTCGCGCACCTCGCTCTGGGTCTCCGACACGTGGAGCAGGTAGGGGGCACCGTACTCATCGGCCAGCGCCTTGCCCCGCTGCATCAGCTCCGATGAGGCGGCGTATGGGCTGTGCGGCTGGATCGAAGGAACCACCAGGGAATCGCCATCCCATTTGCGCAGTAGCTCCTCGGCGTATTGGATTCCCTCCTCAGGGGTCTTATAGTTGGCGTTTGGGAAGTCCACCAGCGCCCCTCCGACGACCACGCGAAGGCCAGCATCATGACACGCTTCGGCGATGTCGTCCTCGAAGAAATACATGTCGCAGAACAGGACGGTGCCAGAGCGGATCATCTCCGCCGCCGCGAGCTGGGTGCCCAGGCGAACGAATTCCGGGCTGAGCCATTTGGCCTCGGCTGGCCAGATGTAGTCGTGAAGCCAGGTCTCCAGCGGAAGATCGTCGGCGATGCCGCGAAAGAGCGTCATCGGGGCATGGGTGTGGGCATTGATCAGGCCGGGCATGACCAGCTTGTCGCTGGCGTCAATCCGCTCCCGCCCGCGATATGCCCGGTCTACTTTCTCGCGTGCCCCCAGGCCAACGATGGCTCCCCCATCCACGGCCACCGCCCCTGGGTCATAGATGTTCCAATCCGGGTCGGCAGTCAACACGATGCCGCCAACCACTACTAGATCAACTTCTTGCAGAGCCACTGATAGTCCTCCCCTATTCTCACGTTTCACGTTTGACGTTTCACGTTCAAACCAGCACTCTCAGCGCCCGCGGGATCACCTGAAAAGTCGCTGGCGCCTCGCCGATCAGCTCCCCCTCGGCCTGGAGGAACATGCGCTGTTGGGCTTCGACGTGGATCTCTTTGGCAGCGAAGTGGCTCACTTTGGGATGAGTCAGGTGCGTGCCCTTGTAGATCCGCGGCAGGTTCACCACGACCTCCAGCTTGTTCAGGTTGCCCAGGATGACCACAGAGAAGAGGCCATCATCGAACGCGGCGCCGGGCGCGATGAACATGCCCCCACCAAAGTAGCACCCGTTGCAAACGACGACCGAATTGACCCGCCCCCTCGCGTGCTGACCATCGAAGGAAAACGCCACGTTCTTGTTCCGATAAGTAACCAGGCCAATGAGGAGACTCGCCAGGTAAGTCATAGTGCCCCCCAGAACCTTGGGGAAGCGGTGCACTACTTCCGCCACCTCACCGTCGAAGCCCAGGCCAGCCGCGTTGATGAAATAGCGCTCCACTTCCTGTCCCTCGCGAAAGCACGTTATCCTCCCCAAATCCACAGATCGAGGCTCGCAGCGCAGCAGATGGCGACAAGCCTCTCTGTAATCGCGGGGGATGCCTGCCATGCGCGCGAAGTCGGCGCCGGTGCCCCAGGGGATGATACCCAGGACCACCTCCGGGTCAACGGATCCCGCATCCACCAGGCCATTGATCACCTCATTGACCGTGCCGTCCCCGCCCACGGCCACAATGGTTCGGAAACCGTCGTCGAGGGCCTGTCGAGCCAACTGGATAGCGTGTTCGGGCTCTTCGGTAAGAACGGCATCGAAGCTGGCTCCCTCGGCCTGCAGGAAGTCGCGGATGCGCGGCCAGTTCTTGCCCACTGCACCATTGGCCGCCTCCGGGTTTACGATCAGCTTCATGTCCCTCCTACCGCTGGAAGAGATTGAGAGCTTTCATGGCCAGGCTAATGTTGCCTTTGACCTTGAGTTTGCCTTGCATGAAGGCCCCCATTGCGTCGAGTTCCCCCTTGACCAGGGCCACGTAATCGGCAGCCGCCAGGCTTATGGTGGCGTCGGGCTTATCGGCAACCTCTTCCCTGACCTGGCATTGCTGATCGGCGATCTCTATCACCCAGTTGCCGCCCCCTTCGCCAGTCAGCTCGAACTGGTAGGTGGCCTTGATGCCCTTGGCTCTCTCCGGAACAAAGGCACTGGGCATAGCCTCGATGATCTCTTTGGCCGTATCAGGTATCGGCATTTTCCACCTCCTCAAGTTAGTCATGAGGCAACGAGTCAACGCAGCAACGAGGTAAGCAGCGCCTCGTCACCTCATTACTCGTTACCAATTGAGGAGAAGTATATCACGTATATGCCATTTGTCAACCTTAATTGACATCTACTCAAGAGCGTGATAAAATAGTGCCAGATCAAGACCAAGCTCATTGAGCGAAAAGGAGGCAAAGGCATGACGGAAGAAATAAGGGAGAGCAACGAAGAGACCACGGCGCTCTCTCAGGAAGTTTTCGAAGGTGAAGCGATAGAGATCACCAGTGATGAAAAGACCTGGGCCATACTGGCCCACGTGAGCATTCTCCTGGGAGCGATCACGGTCGGCCTTCTGGGGCCTGTGGCCGCTTTCGTCATCTGGCTGGTCAAGAAGGATGAGTCGGACTACGTGGCCAAACAAGCCCTGCAGTCCCTGATCTACCAGATCGTGGTGACGGTGCTGTCGTGGATCATGTGGATCGTCATCGCAGTGTTGGCCATGTTTGCGGTCGGCCTCTGCCTGATACCCATAGGCCTGCTGATCAACCTGGCGGCCATTGGATACGGTTGCTACGCGGCCTACATTTGTTCCCTGGGCCAGGAGTTCAAGTATCTCCTCATTTGGGACATGGTCAAAACCGAGTAACAACGGACTGGCGGGATTCATCCGTAAATCCTGCCCATCCGTATTCTGAGAGAAGCCAATGAAACCCAAGTGGCAGATAGCCCCGCCAGTACCTGCTGACCACCTGGCCTGCTTTGCGCAACTCTCGCCTCTGATCGTCCAGTTGCTCTATAACCGCGGCCTCACCGCCCCTCAGGATGTGAGAGATTTCCTGGCCGGCGTTGGCCCCGAAGACAATCCCTTTCGGCTCAAAGGGATAAACGAGGCCGTGACCCGCCTGCGCCAGGCCATTCGCCAGAGAGAGCTGGTGGCCGTCTACGGCGACTTCGACGCCGATGGGGTGACGGCTACGGCTCTTCTGGCGGAGACCCTCTCGGCCCTCGGAGCCAGGGTGATGCCCTACATCCCCCACCGGGTGGACGAGGGTTACGGCCTGAATACAGACGCCTTGAGCCAACTGACTTCTCAGGGCGTTGGCGTGGTGGTGACCGTTGATTGCGGCATTCGCTCCATCGCCGAGGTCAACTACGGAAAAAAGCTGGGCCTGGACATCATCATCACCGATCACCACTCGGTGGGTGACGAGGTCCCTCCGGCCCTGGCGGTCATCAACCCCAAACAGCGCGATTGCCGCTATCCCTTCCAGGACCTGGCAGGGGTAGGGGTGGCCTTCAAGCTGGCCCAGGCCCTCCTGCGAGCCAATCGCCAGGTGCCTGTGGCCGAGGGCGAGGTGGGCGTCAACGAAGAGGACCTGCTAGACCTGGCCGCCCTGGGCACGGTGACCGACCTCGCTCCGTTGCTGGGAGAGAACAGGAGCCTGGTCAAGCGGGGGCTGGAGAGACTGAACGCCGCCGAGCGCCTGGGCTTGAGGGCCATGATCGCCCAGGCGGGACTGAAGCCGGGCCAGATTGATGCGACCGCCATTGGTTTCATCCTGGGACCGCGACTCAACGCCGCCGGGCGCCTGGATGATGCCACCACGAGCTATGATCTTCTCACCTGTCGCTCTCCAGACCAGGCCGCGAACCTGGCCCAGGAGTTGGAGCAACTCAACCGGGATCGTCAACGCCTGACGATAGAGACCCTGGAGCGAGCGAAGGAGCAAGTGTCGGCGGCTGGCGAGGACGAGAAGCTCCTCTTTGCGACCGGTGAGGATTTCCTGGCCGGTATCGTTGGCCTGGTAGCCGGCCGTCTGACCGAGGAGTTCTATCGCCCCAGCCTGGTCGTAGAGCTAGGCCCAGGGGAGAGCCGGGGATCAGCGCGTAGCATCCCTGAGTTCAACATCACCGCTGCCCTGGATCAATGCAGCGACCTCCTTATCAGATACGGCGGCCATGCTGCCGCCGCGGGTTTCACCGTAGCCAATGACAACCTGGAGGTCTTGAAGAAACGCTTAAAGGAGTTGGCTGCTGAGCAACTCGATGGAGTGGAGCTGACGCCAACGCTCCTCATTGACGCCGAGGTCGAGCTATCCGAAATGGATTGGGCCACCCAGGCCCTGCTGACCCAGCTAGAGCCCTGCGGCTACGCTAATCCCGCAGCTCTCTTGTTGAGTCGCCGGGCCATCGTGCGGGACGCCCGTGCCGTAGGTACCGATGGCAGCCATCTCAAGCTCACCCTGAGTGATGGCCGGGTCGCCTGGGATGCTATCGCCTTCCACCAGGGTAGCTGGGTTGATGACCTTCCTCATGGTAGTTGTATTGACGTCGTCTACTCCCTGGAGGTCAACGAGTGGAATGGACGGAAGCGATTGCAGCTCAACGTGAAAGACTTGCGGCCTTCGGCTTGAGGCTGCCGGGCGAGAACGAATCCCTCAGGCGTCGAACCACCTACCCTGGCGGGGATTGGAGGCGAGAAACCTTAAAATTTTCAAAATTGGTGCTCGTAGGCCGTATCTAAATCGCCTGTTTTGTATTATTATATATAGGAGGAGACCAATGTCAGCATCTAGCATCCTTCTATTTCACCGTTCACCTGTTACGCTCTTCCGCTACGGAACACGGGGGGTAACGGGGATCGTCTTGCTTCTTTTGCTCGCCTTGCCCATTGGGGCATCACCGCTTCGAGTGGATTGCGCCACCATGGGTTTTAGTCCCACAAGCGTCTCGGATGTTGAGGTGGGAGACATCGTCGTGCTGCAAGTTCCTCTGGATGCTGATGGGGTCACTTTCGACGCAGCGGGATTTCTGATTGATTTCGATCAGACGCTCCTCCAGGTGGTCAATGCCGCAGGCGATCCGGCCTCTCAGGTCGAGCCAGGCAACCTTCCGGGCTTCAACGTAGTGAATACCGCTTCGAACCCTGCAGGGAGCATCGAGTTCTCCCAGGCCATCATCGGGGGGCAGACGGGTGGGACCTTCACCGTCGCCACCATCCGCCTCAAGGTGATCGCGGCTTTGCCAGCGGAGGGCACGCAAGTTGCGTTCGTAGGCAGGGCGAGCAAGCACACGGGCGTCTTCGAAGCAGGCCTCGACCGCCTATGTGAAGACCCTCAGCCGGCAACCATAACGGGAACGGCGTCCCCTTGCTATGACTTTGAGGCGCCGACTGGGGTGGATATCGCTGACATCATGCTGGTGGCCGCCCGATGGAGCAGCGAGGTCGGTGACGAGCTATATGACCCCACCTATGATCTGGACCACGATGGGGACATTGACATCGTAGACGTCATGCTCGTAGTGGTCCACTGGGGGGAGACATGCCCATAATGAGGTCAGGCCATGTCTCCCCCCAGAGTTCTCTCAAGGAAGTTGGCCGTCAGGTACTTCTCTGCCCTTTGCCAGGGTGAGCAAGTGGGCGGCAAAAATATTCAGGAGGCAAAACAATGTCACATCAACGTCTTTCTATTCGGTACGGCACGCAGGCAGTATTGGGCATCTTCTTACTTCTTCTACTGGGCTCGACCATTCCGGCATCAGCGCTTCAACAGGATTGCGCCACTATGGGCTTCAGCCCTCCAGGCGCCTGGGCCGTCCAGGTTGGAGACATCGTCGTACTCCGCGTTCCCCTGGATGCAGATGGAGTGACTTTCGATGCGGTGGGACTCGAGATCCACTTCGACCAGACGCTCCTGCAAGTGGTCAATGAGGCGGGCGATCCGGTTTCTCAGCTTGAGCCAGGCAACCTTCCAGGCCTCAACGTAGTGAATACCGCCTCGAATATTGAGGGGGTTATGGAGTTCTCCCAAGGCATCATCGGGGGGCAGGATGGTGGCATCTTCACAGTAGCGACCATCCGCTTCAAGGTGATGGCAGCCTTGCCAGCGGAGGGCACGCAAGTGACGTTCATAAACGGGCACGGGAACACGGGCGTATTCCAGGCGGGGCAGGAACTCCTCTGTGAGTTCCCTGCGCCGGCGACCATCAGCTCCATGCCTGTGGGTGGCATCGTTGTGCCGGTGAACAAGCTGGGGCTTGTGGCCCCGTGGATGAGTCTGCCCACCCTTGCTGGCCTTGCAGCCCTGGGGGTTGTGCTGGTGAGGAGGCATAGGGGCTAGGAATCCATGTCTTCATTGATGAAGCATAAAGCAAAAGGTTCTGGTAGACAGTTCGCCAGAACCTTTTGCTTTGGGCCAGCGCGTTGGCTGGACAAAAGCAGCCAGGTAGGATATAATTTCCCCAAAGGAGAACAAGCGTTGAAGAAAGCACTTCTCGCCTTAGTCTGCCTGGGGTTATTGATCCCGTGCATCTGGATGGGTACGCCAGCCTCCGCCGCGTCGCCGCCCGACCCTCGCTTCGGGGCGGTGGAGGCTTATGACGCCCCCGATCAAGCCACCTTGGCCGGCGTGGGCTGGGAGCGGATCCTCTTCTGGTGGTATCAACTGCAACCCAACGGGCCAGAGGACTGGAATGGGCAATACTTTCCCGACGAGATCCTGGACAGAGAACGCGCTCAGGGCCGCGAAGTGGTGGGCCTGCTCAACAACACGCCATACTGGGCCACCGATGACGAGCCTCTACGCGGCGTGCCCCGAGGCTTGTACCTGCCCCACGATGATCCCAACAACCTGTGGGCATCTTTCGTCAGGAGGGTGGTGAGCCACTACGCAGGCCGCATTGATCACTGGATCATTTGGAACGAGCCCGACGTGTGGGACGAGGAGCACGTCGGCCATACCTGGGCTGGCTCGGTGGAGGACTACTACCAGTTGCTGAAAGTAGCCTATTTGGCGGCGAAGGAGGCCAACCCCAACTGCGTCATCCACCTGACGGGGCTGACTTATTGGTGGGATTGGGTTTATGGCCGCAGGCAGTACTTCGAGCGGTTCCTGGACGTCGTCGCCCAGGACCCCACCGCTCCTGAGCACCATCATTATTTCGACGTCGTTACGCTGCACATCTACTTCAAGCCCCAGACGGTCTACGAGATCGTGAGTTTCTTCCGCCAGGCGATGCAGGAGCACGGGCTGGACAAGCCCATCTGGATCAACGAGACCAACGCTGCGCCCTCCCACGATCCGGGCTGGCCGGTGCATGAGCCTCGCTTCGTGATCAGTCTGGACGAGCAGGCATCGTACATCCTCCAGGCCTACGCTCTGGGTCTGGCGGCCGGGGTCGAGCGCATCGCTGTCTACAAGATGATTGACAAGCCCACCGACATCCACGCCAACCCGGAGCCCTATGGCCTGGTTCGAGCCGATGGCAGCTTCCGCCCGGCTTTTCACGCCTACCAGGTGGTGACCACCTACTTCGCCGGCGCTCGCCAGGCCAGCCTGGTTCGCCGGGGGGACATTGACCAGGTGGCCCTGGATCGGGGAGAGAGGACGACCACCGTGCTGTGGAACCGCTCGCCTACAACCCAAACGATAGCCGTGCAAGCCATCGCGCCGCAGGCTATCCTGGTGAACAAAGAGGGGCAGAGTTGGGCGCTGACCCCGGATGGTGGTCAGTATGTCCTGACCCTGCCCGGTGCGCTCTGCAGCGACCCTACTGGTTGCTTCATCGGTGGCAGCCCTCTGCTTTTGGTCGAGGAGGGCCCGCCCTCGGCCCGTGGCCTCCTCCAGCCAACTTCAACGCCGACGTCCCCGCCCACGAGCACCAACACAGCCACACCATCCCCCACCGCAACGCCGACGCCCACGCAGACGCCAACACCCACTCCCCTGCCCACTGCTACACCGTCGCTCACGCCTATGCCTACGGCCACTCCGACGCCTTCACCCACCACGGCGCCCCCTCCCACTTCTACGCTCACACCAACCAACACGCCGACGCCTACAGCAACGAACACACCCTTCCCGACATGCGCCCCCCCCCCCCCCCCCCCAGGCATAGGGGGG
>CAZQDO010000018.1:11987-23503 GCA_964592085.1 uncultured Anaerolineae bacterium
CCCTCCCCCGATGTCATTGCGAGGAGCGAAGGAAGCGAAGCGGCCGAGGCGACGAAGCAATCCCCAAATTTGGGAGAGGAGATTGCTTCGCCCCCTTCGGAGGCTCGCAATGACAGGCAGGGCAGACCCACAGTCATCGCCCTCCTAGGACTGATCTCCCTCGGCGGGGCTCTCATCTGGTGGCGGAGGCGGCATTGAACAATGACCGGTGGTCGGGTAATCAGTGATCAGTAATCAGGGGCCATGTGACTAAACAAACCAGGAGGTATCACAATGCTTATCACGAACAGCACGATCATCACTTTTGGCGAGGAGAACCAGGTCATTCACGATGGGGCTATCTTCATCGCGGGTCAGCACATAGCCGACCTGGGCTCAACAGTGGGGCTCATGGCCAAGTACCCCGATGAGGAAGTCCTCGACGCCCAGGGCAAAGTGGCGATGCCCGGCCTGATCTGTGCCCACACCCACTTCTACGGCGCTTTCGCCCGGGGAATGGCCATCCCTGGCGAAGCTCCTCAGAACTTCCCGGAGATTCTGGAGAAGCTGTGGTGGGAGTTGGACAAGGCCCTCTATTGGCAAGATATACGATACAGCGCCCTGGTCTGCCTGGTGGACGCCATCCGCCACGGCACTACCACCCTCATAGATCACCATGCCTCTCCCAGCGCCATCGAGGGCTCGCTGGACGTCATCGCCCAGGCGGTGGAGGAGGCTGGGGTACGAGCCTGCCTCTGCTACGAGGTGACGGACAGGGACGGGGAAGAGAAAGCGAGGGAGGGAATTGAAGAAAACAAGAGGTTCATCAAAAAGGTGAAAGGGGAACTCAGGGGAACTCAGGGGAACCTGGTGGGAGCAACTTTCGGGCTGCACGCTTCGCTCACTCTCTCCGATGAGACACTGGAGGAGGCGGTGGGGGTGGCCAACGATTTGGGCGTGGGCTGTCATATCCACGTGGCTGAGGACATGGCCGACGTACGGGACAGCCTGAAGAAATCGGGGCTGCGAGTCGTCGAGAGGTTGAACGAGTTCGGTGTGCTGGGCCCCCAGACCATTGCTGCCCATTGTGTGCACGTGGACGCCTATGAGAAGGAAATCCTGCGAGATACGGGCACGCGGGTAGTCCACAATCCCCGCTCCAACATGAACAACGCCGTGGGCGTGGCCGACGTGCCGGGGATGCTGAAGCGGGGGATTGACGTTGGCCTGGGCAACGACGGCTTCTCCAACAACATGTTCACTGAGATGCACGTCGCCTACCTCGTGCATAAGCTGAACAAGAGTGACCCACGAGTCATGGGTGCTGATCAGGTGATGCAGATGGCGCTTCAGAACAACGCCCAGATAGCTGGCCTGTTCTTCCCCGATCCTCTGGGCGAACTCTCCGTGGGTGCCCTGGCCGATGTGGTTCTGGTGGATTACCAGCCAACCACCCCCTTGACCGCAGGCAACTTCCCCTGGCACATCATCTTCGGCATGGACGGCACAGGGGTAGACACCACCATCGTCGGCGGTCGGGTGCTGATGCAGAGCAGGGAGCTTCTGACCCTGGACGAGGAAGAGATCTGCGCCAAATCGCGGGAGTTGGCGGGTAAGCTTTGGAGAAGATTATGAGCATGAATACCAGCGAAACACTACAGCCCCATCGTCCACAACAGGTGTCTGAGCATGCCGAAATGTCCTCATGGATTGATGGTGCCTTGTATCCCGATACGGAGCCTCCCGAAACACTGGAGACCCTGGCTGATCAGGTGGACTTCCTGGCCCGTCTGTGCTCCGCGTGGGACTTTGGGGTGTTGCCTTACCCAGAGACGGTGGCCGAGATCCGCCGCCCAGAATGGCGAGAGGCGGTAGATGCCTGCCGCCTCCTGACCTCTCCAGCCTACCACCTGTTGCGAGCCTGGCACAACCTGGAACCTTTGCCCTACCTGGGAGCGCGCCTGGCTTACATCGCGGAGGATCCTAACTTGGAATATGTCTAGCCCACCCCCGAAAGCGCTATTCAGGAGGAAAAGAGCATGTCTGACAAAATGAACGCCCAACCCTTTGAAGTTCTCCTTAACTGGATTCTGAATGAGCTTGAGGGGAACCAGTCCATTTTTGGGATTCACCGCTCTCTTTTCTACACTCCCAAAGCCAACAGCCTTTACGCCATTGAGGGCCTCTTTGGGCGCTACCTGGCCACCCCCATCGGGCCGGGGGCGGGGCCGCATACCCAGTTGGCCCAGAACATCGTCTGCGCCTGGCTCTCCGGCGGGCGATTCATCGAGTTGAAGACCGTGCAGATCATGGACGAACTGGAGATCCCCAGGCCTTGCATTGACATGGAGGACGAGGGCTACAACGTCGAGTGGTCCCAGGAGCTCAAGCTGGAGCAGTCGGCCAGCGAGTACGCCAAAGCCTGGGCACTCGTCCACATCCTCCACCGGCTCCTGGGCTTTGAGGGTCCCATCGGTACGGTTTTCAACATGAGCGTCGGCTACAATCTGGAGGGGATTCAGAGCCCGCCCATGACCCGCTTCATGGACAGGTTGGAGGATGCCTCGGAGGAAATCACCGACATCCAAGCAGTTCTGAAAGAGAAGTTTCCGCAGTTTAGCAACATTGAGATTCCAACCCAGATTACCAACAACGTCACACTGTCCACCATGCATGGCTGTCCCCCGGACGAGATCGAGCAGATCGCCAGATACCTGATGGAGGAAAGGGGGCTGCACACCGCAGTCAAGCTGAACCCCACCCTGCTGGGCAAGGATGCAGTGCTGCGCATCCTCCACGACCACCTCGGCTTCACGGAGATCCACATCCCCGACCGCGTGTTCGAGCACGATCTGCAATACGACCGGGCGGTGGAACTGATCAAGACCCTGAAAAGAGTTGCCGCAGAGCAGGGCTTGACCTTTGGGATCAAACTGAGCAACACCCTGGCCCTGGCCAACCACAAGGGCATCCTCCCCGGCGACGAGATGTACATGTCGGGACGCGCCCTGTACCCCATCACCATCAACCTCTTCCACAAACTGTCCCAGGAATTCGGCGGCGACCCTTCGTCAGGCTCAGGGCGGGGTCTGAACGTTTCTTTCTCCGCAGGCGCCGATGTCTTCAATCTGACAGACATCCTGGCTGCCGGCGCCTGGCCCGTGACCACGGTCTCTGACCTGCTGAAACCAGGCGGTTACTCTAGGATGCTTCAATATCTGGAGAATCTGGAGGGGGATATGCGCGATCGGGAGGTGACCAGTCTCGAGGAACTGGCTCGAGACAAGCTGGCCAATCTAGAACGCGCGGCTGCCCGCGCTCTCGAAGGCCCTCGTTACAAGAAGACCTATCATCCCTACGACCTGCCTAAGGTCGAATCGTCCCTGGGCCTTCTCGACTGCGTCGCCGCCCCGTGTGTGGAGAAGTGTGCGATTCATCAAGACGTGCCCGAATACGCCTGGCTGATCAGCCAGAAGAAATACCACCAGGCCCTGGAGGTCATCCTCTCCCATAATCCCCTGCCCGGCGTCACCGGCTACGTCTGCACCCACCTCTGCCAGACCCGCTGCACCCGCAACAACTACGACGAGCCTGTCGCCATCCGTGCTCTGAAGCGCTTTGCTGCCGAGAAGGGAAAAGAAACCAGGTTTTTCGGAAGAAACCTGGTTTCTGATGCCCAGGTAGCGATAATTGGAAGTGGCCCTTCCGGCCTGGCCGCCGCCTACTTCCTGACCATGAACGGTATCCAGGCGACCATCTACGAAGCCCAGGACCGGGCTGGAGGGGTGCTGGCTATCGCCCCCACCTTCAGGTTGCCTGAGACTGTCGTTCGAGAGGACATCGCTCGAATCACCAATCTGGGGGTGAAGATCGAGCTTTCCCATCCCATCACCTCTCCCCCGGAGGAACTTCTGGCAGACGGATTCGACGCGGTCTACGTCGCCTCGGGGGCTGGAAAGGATGCCCGTCTGGGCATTGAGGATGAGGAGGGCGCGGGCGTCTACCACAGCCTGGACTTCCTCGACCGGGTACGACGGGGTGAGAGGGTTGAGCTGGGCAGCAGGGTGCTGGTGATCGGCGGCGGGAACTCGGCCATGGATGCCGCCAGGACAGCCCGGCGGCTCACCAGCGGCTCAGTGTCCATCGTCTACCGTCGCACCCGCAGCGAGATGCCGGCCGACGAGGAGGAGATTGAAGACGCTTTGGTGGAGGGCGTGACCCTGGAGGAATTAGCTTCCCCCACCAGAGTCATCTTTCAGGGTGGGCAGGTCGTCGCTTTGGAGTGCGTGCGGAACCAGTTGGGAGAGCCGGGTCCCGATGGGAGAAGAAAGCCGACTCCCGTCGAAGGCAGCGAATTCCAGATCGAAGCAGATTCCGTTGTCGTTGCCATCGGCCAGCGGCCCGACGTCGCTTTCCTCGACGGAAGTGCGGTCACCCTCCGCGAGAATGCGACCATCGCCGTCGCCCCTGAGACCGGGCTGGCGGGAGGAGAAGGGGTTTAAGCGGGGGGGGACGCGGTGCGGGGGCCCGCCACTATCATTGAAGCGTGTGCCGACGGGCGGCGGGCAGCCGAGGCCATTTGCCAGCAGTTGGGTGTGCCGTTTGAGCGGCCGTCGGTTCACTTTCCTGTGCTCTCCCAGGAAGAAATCGCACAGGTCAAGCGAGCCCGGGCAAGAAAGGCTGCGCAGCACGAGGCAGCAGTACTCCCGCTCGATCAGCGTGGCGGCTTTGACCTGGTGGAAGCGATCCTGACCGACGAAGCGGCCCTGGCGGAGGCGGGCCGCTGTCTGCAATGCTCGACCCTGTGCGACAAGTGCGTGGAGGTGTGCCCCAACCGGGCCAACTACACTTTCTTCGTCGCGCCCGTCAGCCTGACGCTGCCCACGGTCTCCTGCCGGCAGGGGAAACTGGTGGCAACCGGTGAGGAAGTCTTCCAGATCGAGCAGCCCCGCCAGATCATCCACGTGGACGACTTCTGCAACGAGTGCGGCAACTGCGAGACCTTCTGTGTTCACCAGGGAAAACCCTACCTGGACAAGCCCAGGCTCTTTCTCAGAGAGGGCGATTTTGAACTGGAAGAGGATAATGCCTTCTACATCGAGAAAGGTGCCAAAGGGTGGGGCATTAGAAGGCGGGAGGGTGGGAAAGAGGCGCGTCTGTCTGTGGCAAACGGCAGCGACGAGGTAAACTTTGAAAACGACTTGTTGAGAATGCGCCTTTCCCCTGATTATCAAATCAAGACCATGGAGTTGAAAGAGGAGTTCGAGGGGGCGTTTTCACTGACCGAAGCGGCGGAAATGGTTGTCATCCTCAAGGGTCTTTCCACATCCCTGTGGTTCTTGCCCTTTGAGGGGATGTAGTCCGTTATGTGAGGCAAAACAACAAAGCCCACTGGGGGTGATGATCATGAACCACAAACGTCTGTTGGTGTTGTGCACGCTGATGGTGTTTCTTCCGTGCGTCTCTGCCTCCCCGGCCGCTGGAAAGCCCCCCTCGACCAAGCTCAGGACAGGCCCTTCGACTACGCTCAGGACAGGCTTCGGGCTGCCGGACAACTTGTCCGTGGTGGAGACCATTTACCCGCTCAGCGAGGCGGCCAAGGCACGACTGCGTGCCAGCGGGCTCGTCGCCCTGCCAGATCAGGATGTCGAGCGCCTCTCCTTGGCCTACTTTCGCCTGTTCGGCGAGGATCAAGTATCCGTCTTTATCACCAGCGATGTAGCGCTGCACCTTTTCCACAACGTCTTCGACGACCTGTTGGCCGAAGTGGAAAAGGCCCACCTCTACGATGACGTGGAGTGGCTGGTGGAGCAACTCTACGCTGCCAGCGCCGCTCGCTACGCCGCCATCCCCGAGACGCAACCGCTGTGCAAGGCTGCAGCGCGGCACGACGTGCTGGTCTTCGCTGTGGCCGCCCGCCTGCTGGACGATAGCTTCGTTCCCCCGGATTACGTTGAACCCGATGCCAGCCAGTATGTGCAAAACGTCTTGGATCACACCCTCACTGAGTTCTACCCCGGCGATGACTACACCCAGTACGAGCCCCGCGGCCACTACGCCGGCGACGAGCAGTTGGAGCGCTACTTCCGCGCTGTGAAGTGGCTCAGCCGCCGCATCTTCCGCATTGAGGATGCCTACTATCCTGACGACGCCGACGTGGAACTGACCGCCGCGGCATTGCTGGCTCAGCTCGTGGCCGACGATCCGGCCATCGAAGCACGGTGGAACAAGGTCTACGACGCCACGCGGCTCCTGGCCGGCCCCGCCGACAGCATCACCCCGCCCATGGTGCAGCAGGCGTTGGATAACGTCTTCGGCGTCGGCTTCACGCTGGAGATGCTGGAGGTTTCCGCCAACCGCACCGCACTGCGCACCGAGTTCCAGCGGGACATCTACCCCACCAGCGAGATCATCCCCGTGCCGCTGCAGTTCCCGGACCAGATTCCGCCCAAGTACGTGCAGTTCCTGGGAGAGCGCTACCTGCCCGACGCCGAGGCCATGCAGGAGACTTGCTTCCCTGACGTGCCGAATCGCCTCTTGCCTTCGGGACTGGACGTGATGGCCACTGTCCTGGCCTCGGACCGGGCCGAGCACTGGCTGGCAAGCGAGATCACGACCTATCCCGAACTGGCCACACAACTCGCCGCGCTGCGGGCGCAGTTCAACGCCTACAGCGTGGCCGATTGGACGAAGTCCACCTACAACGGCTGGCTGTACAGCCTGCGCCCCCTGTTACAACCGATGCCCGTCGGCGCGCCCGCCTTTATGCAGGGCACGGCCTGGCAGGACAAGGAGCTGAACACGGCGCTGGGTTCCTGGACGCAGTTGCGCCACGATTTCATCCTTTACGGCAAGCAAACCTACGTTCCCTCGCCGTGGGCGGAGGGGCCGGGGCTGGTGGAGCCCGTGCCCGATACCTTCGACCGCCTGGCTGACCTCTGCGATCAGGTGCACAGCGCGCTTGATGGCTACAACATGCTGCCGGAAATCTACGACCGCGGCCTGCGCGACCTGGCCACCAAGCTGCGCACGTGGCGAGACTACGCCCAAACAGTCGCCGATGGCGGTTGGCTGAGCGAGGAGGAGCAGGGAGACATCCACCGCGTGGGGCTCTGGCTGCTGGAATTCTTCCAGGATGGTTGGGGTGTGATGGAGAAATCGCCCTTGCTGGTGGCTGATGTAGCGAGCGATTCCAATACCGCCCGCGTGCTGCACGAGGGAACAGGACAATTTAACCCGCTGATCATAGTCTACACCCCGTTGGGCGGCGAGCCCATCGCCGGCATCGGCTACGTCTTCAGCCACTACGAGTTCATCGAGTCCGACTGGAACCGCCTAAGCGATGCCGAGTGGGCAGACAGGTTGCAGGAGAACCCGCCGCCGCGCCCGGCCTGGGCCTCTGGCTTCCTGCCACTCGACCTGTTGGAGGTCATCTACCTGCCGCTTGTCCTGAGGTAATCGAAGGGCTTGTTGCTTCGACAACCTCGGAAGGCGGCCACTAGGAAAGGTGGGCGTCGGATAGCCTGACTTTTGCCAAGTGAGCCGAATTCTGCTATACTATGCCTTGTGACCATATGAAACAGGATTGCCGAAGGGCCTTAGCAGAGGCTGAGGCTGTCCTTAATCAAGTAAGTATTTTGAACAACTGGAGGCTAAATCATGTATAAATCCTTTGCAGTAAGAAACTTTCGATGCTTTGATGACCTCACCATTGAACCTTTAGAACGAATCAACCTTATTGCCGGGAAAAACAACGTTGGCAAGACTGCCCTGCTCGAAGCCCTTTGGCTTCACCATGGATATCATAATCCTGAACTTGGCCTCAGGTTGAGGGTGTTTCGGGGGCTTGAACGCTTCAGAAAGGAGGAGTTTTTGTGGGATCTGTTCTCAGAATTTGATCCTGAGAGGATCATAGAACTGTCTAGCAAGGATTTGTCTAACCGGGCGCGGTCTCTCCACATCACAGTACAGGAACATCCTACATCTCGCGTTTTACTACGCAATGAGGAGCGGGAAAGAGAAGATGAAAAGGAACCTCTAGCCGCCGAGATAATTGATCAGGAGGCGACTACACCGATCGAGGCAGAAGTGCTTTTGGACTATACCGGTGCTTCTGGAGAAACTCTTCAGGCACACGCATTTGTTGAGCCGGATACTATTCGGTTTGAACGACCGCCCGGCGTGAAAGAGCCTAATGGGATCTTCTTAGCGGCGCGACAGCGTGATCACCTTGGCCAACTCGCTGAGCGATTCAGCAACTTGGCGGTGGACAAGAAAGAGGCTAAGATTGCTCAAATCTTACAGATCGTTGAGCCACGTCTCGAACGCTTGATTGTGCAGTATAGAGGCGGTAGCCCTATTATCTATGGTGATATTGGTATGCGAAGATTGATGCCCCTGCCGCTGATGGGAGATGGGGTGGGCCGCTTGTTGAGGATCGCCCTGGCTATTCCGGAGGCTCAAGACGGCATCCTGCTGGCTGACGAGGTTGAGAACGGCCTACACTATACGGTAATGAGCAAGGTTTGGGAAGCAATCGCTGACTTGGCGCGCGAGTATGCTGTCCAGGTTTTTGCTGCGACGCACAGTGAGGAGTGCATTCGTGCTGCGCACCAGGCATTCGCCGCCAGTGAGCAGTATGATTTCGCTCTGCACCGTCTAGAGAGAGTCAAGGGTGCCATTCGAGCAGTCACTTATGACCAGGGGATGTTGGACGCAGCGTTTGAAATAGACGCGGAGGTCCGGTAATGGGCAGAACGATGACCAAACCCAAACTGCTCCTTGTTGAAGGCAAAGATGAAATCGAGCTATTCTCCAAGTTGATTGCCGACCTCGACCTCGTGGACATTGAGGTACGAGACGTCAAGGGTAGGACTAGATTCCGTGACCGCCTTAAAGTGTTGATGGAAGGGCCAGGCCACGAAATCATTACATCGGTGGGCATCGTCAGAGATGCAGACAAGAATCCTGCCGGGGCTTTTGAGAGCATTTGTGGCGCTTTGGAGGACGTTGGCCTGCCTAGGCCGCCAGCACCGTTGCGACCTGTTGGCGACGAACCCCAGATTATGGTCATGATCCTGCCAGATGGAGAGACACCGGGAATGCTTGAGGATCTCTGTCTGGAGTCGGTAAGTGAAGACCCAGCAATGTCTTGCGTTGATGAATATTTTCGATGTCTTGAAGAGCAACTTGAAATGCTACCACACAATCTATCGAAGGCCAGAGTGCGCGCGTTCCTGGCGTCAATGGAGTGGCTTGAAGAGGCGCACTTTGAATATCTCCAAGGACGTTTGGGAGAATACCTGCCGGAGTTGCCAGGCACTCCGTCAGTGGCCAAAACACACACCTTTCTGGCTTCAAGATACAAACCCGATTTGGATCTGGGTATCGCAGCCCAGGCGGATTACTGGCGATTTGATCATCCGGCATTTGAACAGGCAAAGTGGTTTCTCAGTACGTTATAAGCTGACTCGATCATAGGCTCACAGGTCAGAGAGCTTTGTCCTAAGCAACCCCATACCGGAGAATCAATTGATCCTGTGGCCAAAGAGAACGAAGGAGGCCCAGAGGAATCATGGCCAACATCGAGGTGAAGAGAACAGACCACGACGATAGCTACGAGTTCCAGGTAACGGTGAAGGAAGGGAGGGGGGAGACTCGCCACCGAGTGACGCTCCGCAAAGCCGACTATCAGGAGTTGGCCGTGGGCAAAGCGAGCCCTGAAGATCTGGTGACGGAGTCCTTTCGATTCCTCCTGGAACGCGAACCCAAGGAGTCCATCCTGCGGTCGTTTGATCTCATGGTGATTGGCCGCTACTTCCCAGAATACCGCCGCGAGATCGTGAAGCGCTTGTGATCGGCGAGTCGGACGCCGAAGCGACAGTCATCATCCCATACGACAATGAGCTAAAGGGGTAGAAACTCTATGAAAAGAATAAGCTTGTTGGTATCCATTTGCCTGATGTTAGCTGCTACGGCGACCGGTTGCCGCCTCGTTGCGCCCACGCCTGATCCGGCTGAGATAGAGCGATTGGTGGCTGTGGCTGTGCAGGCAACCATAGAGGCTATGCCTACTGCCACTCCGTATCCCACTTACACTCCAGTGCCGCTAACTCCCACAGACACGCCATCAGCCAGCGCCAACACTCCGCGGCCCGCCAATACTGCTACGGCCGTCCCCAACACGCCAGCGTCGCAGTCTGACACCGCATTTCGCACCCACGTTGTCGTGGCGGGCGATACACTGAGCGGCATAGCCAAAGCGTATGGGACTACGGTCGAAGCGATCATGCAGGCCAATGGGCTCACGGACGCAGGACTGATCATTATTGATCAGGTGTTGTCCATCCCTTTTGGGGAGGTGGGATCCACCTCTACACCAGCCCCCCCCACCCCAACGCTTACTCCCACGCTGGTACTCACGTCAACAACCACTACCCCAACCGCGACTCCGACGTCGTAGCGCCGATCAATTTGGCGATGCCCCCTACGACAACGCTCCAGGCAGGTGGTTGCTTGGGGCGTTCGACATTGAGGCAACAGTTATCCTGGGATTTGGCTATCGGTAATCAGCTACAGGATCGGATCCAGGTATTTTCCGATAAGGGACTCATTCAATGGGCCGGTATGCCGGACCTGAATCACCCCCTCGCGATTGATGAAAAAGCTGGTGGGGATGCCCATCACGCGGTATCCTTTGGACACAGCACCGCTTTCATCCAACAGATTGGGAAACGTCAGGCCCTGTTGTTGAGCAAAAGCCTGCACAACGGCTTGCTTTTCGCCGATATTCACGGCCAGGACAACCAGACCCTGATCGCGGTGCTGTTCGTGAGTCTTTTGCAGAGCGGACCGCTCTTGGCGGCAGTACGGTCACCATGTGGCCCAGAAATTGATGAGCACCGGCTGGCCTCTCAAGCCGCTCAGCGATACCTCGTTGCCCTTCAGATCAGTCAGCGTGAAGTCCAGAGCCGGGGTTTCTTTGGCCGACGCAGCAGGCTCATTAGAATCAAATGGGCTTTGCTTATCAGAGGCCTGGCACCCGGTCGAAGTCACCAGCAGTGCAACCAGAATAATCATCGGTAGTCGGTGTAAAGACAGCGTAAACTTGCCCATAGATGTATCTCCATTTGGTCAGATGGTCTAACTTCTAACCTCCAACCTCCAGTCTACAGGAACCGCAGCAACCACTCAGGTGTGATGCGTATGAAATAGTCGTTTAGCAGCGAAAACGTGCCGGTGATGAGCAAGACTCCCACCCCTACCATCAGCAACCCGCTGACGATCTCCACTGCCCGCATGTGCTGGTTGAGCCGCTTCAGCCAGCCGGTGGCCTGCGCCAGCAGCGCCGCCGTCAGCAGGAAAGGGATAGCCAGGCCCATCGCATAGGTGAAGATGAATGCCAGCGCCCGCGAGGGTTCCGCGAAAGCCAGCGTCATCACTGTCCCCAGCAGCGGGCCGATGCAGGGGGTCCAGCCCGCAGCGAAAGTCACGCCCAACAGAGCTGAGCGAGGATAGCCTTGCTTGCCCTCTGCCCC
>CAZQDO010000019.1:0-23495 GCA_964592085.1 uncultured Anaerolineae bacterium
AGTGTCAACTATGTGTTGAGCCTAAAACTGTAAACTATGTGCTGAGACTCGGCTCCTAAGCCCAGAACCCGCCTCTGAAATGAGGCGGGTTTCTTAATTTGACAAGTCATTGTTTTGTGTATATAATTATGATAGTTATAGTGAGCTATAACTCTACATCTCTACATCTCTGACACACAGTCTCAGGAGGGATCATGGCATCGAGGCTGATATCCCGTCGAGCATTCTTGCGCTCCGTAGTGGGCACGGGCGCGGTGGCTGCGGTCGGAAGTGCCGCACTCATCGCCGAGCGCATTGCTGTCGCTGCTCCAAATCGAGCTGCCCAACCCACGGCGCAGTATGCCCTTGTTATAGACACCAACAAATGCGTTGGCTGCGGGGCCTGTGTGGAGGCCTGCAACATCCGCAACCATCTCCCCGAGAGCAAGAGCTACATCCACATTCTGCCCAAAGGCGAAGAATCGAACCGCTGGTTCCTACCTATACAGTGCCAGCATTGTGCCGATCCCCCCTGTGCCCATGTTTGCCCCCCCCGAGCCACTTACCGTCGTGACGATGGTGTGGTGCTGATCAACGAGAAGGTGTGTGTGGGCTGCAAGTACTGCGAAGTGGCTTGCCCCTATCAGGCCCGCACCTTCGATGAAAACCGGGGCGTGGTAGACAAATGCTGGCTCTGTCTGGACTACGTCCTGGAGGGTAGGGAGCCGGCCTGCGTTCAGTCGTGCGTGCTGGGGGCCCGGCTCTTCGGCCGCCAGGATGACCCGAACAGCGAGGTGGCTCAGCTCATTGCTTCCGGTGAGGCCAAACCCCTGCATCCAGAGTTCGGCACTCAGCCAAGCATTCTATACTACGTCGTATGAGGTGAAGCAAAATGGGACAAACGGCTTGGGGATGGTTGGCCGTCATCTACCTGTTTCTAGGTGGGCTGGGCGCTGGAGCGTTTTTGACGGCCGCTTTCTTTGAACTGACTGGCTGGCGCTACGAGCGCGACTATTCCCCTACTTGTTTGACAGGCGCGGCAGTCAGCGGCCCGATAGTTGCCTTAGGGACCCTGCTCCTGATCTTTGACCTGGGAGCAGGAAAACAGGAACCCTGGCGCATTCTCTATATGTTCACCCACTTCCGCTCGGTGATGACCTGGGGAATCTTTATTCTGAGCATCTTTATCCCGTTGAGCTTCCTCTACGGCTTCCTGGAATTGGTAGAAGTCGAGCCTTTTGTCAAGGGGCTGGTGTGGGCGCGGGCTCCCTGGCTGTTGCCCAAAGTCCGGCCCCTCCGCCGCCTGGTGGCCATCGTGGGCAGTGTCTTCGCAGTGGCCACGGCCATCTACACCGGCGTGTTGATCAGTGCTGTGGGACCAGCGGTGCCTCTATGGAGTCAGCCACTGTTTCCTTTCCTGCCTATACCTGCGCTGCCGGTGCTCTTCCTGGTCTCGGCTGTCTCTGCGGGCCTGGGCCTGACTTTCGACCTGGCAGCCACTATCGCTATGCCCCGTATCCACGAGCAGATTCGGATCATGCCTTTGATCCACATTATCCTCATCGGCCTGGAAAACATTCTTATCGGCTTGTTGTTCATTTCGGCCCTGAGTGCCGGCGGTGCGGCGGCGGAGGCCGCCCGGCTGGTCATGTACGGGCCTTTAAGCATTATCTTCTGGGTGGGAGTGGTGCTGATCGGCCTTGTTTACCCCTTCGTCGTCCACGCCTACGCCATCGGTGCCGGGCGTCACTCTTTGCTGTCCGGTATCGGCTCCGGGATTGGGATCGTCGTTGCGGGGCTGTTCCTGCGCTACCTGATCGTCACTGCTGGTATTCCAGCCTTTTTGTAGTGGAGTGCCTGCGAAGGAGAACGCTATGCTTCCAACACACTGGCCCAAATGGACCTTGATACCCTTGGCCCTGGGACTGGTCGTCCTCATCATCATGGTGAGCCTGGTTCTAGAGCCCCTGGGCCAGGCGTTAGCCCCGGGGACCACACCTACGCCAACCTTGAGCTTTATCAATTACGCTCGCCCTCTGTCGGATCAGTGCGAGAATTGCCATTTTGATCAGCAGGCGCTGGCCGCCAGTGCCGAATCAGCAGAGAAGGCCGAGACCGCCTATATTGAGAGGGCTTCCCTGGAGACGCCCCATGGACAATTGGGCTGTATCACCTGTCACAGCGGCACTGCCAGCGAGACAGACAAGGAGGAAGCACACCAGGATCTCGTCGAAGACCTGAGCGAGACTCATCCTCAGGATTGCCTGCTCTGTCACCGCGACCTCCCGGACCAAATTCCTGAGGATCATCTGCGTACTCCCCACGGCCGGGTGGTCAACGCTGTCTGGGAAGGTTCAGCCTGCGGCGTGCTATGCAGTGATTGTCATGGACAGGTGGGCCACGGGTTCGATCCTGTCACGGGGGAGATCATCTGTCCCATGACCGTGTGCCTGGACTGTCACCTGGAGCGCAAGCTGGAGGCTCATCTCAGCGATTGCAACACCTGTCACGTCGGCCCCCACGATGTAGCCCAGGCTATGAGCTGCAAGGACTGTCACGTCTCCACCGACACCTGGAAGGAGACGCAACTGGGGGTGCATCCGGTGGAGCTTACCGGCAATCACGCCACGGTGGATTGCTTCGACTGTCACAACCGGCCCAATTTCAAGGGGCTGGATTACGTGTGCAGCGACTGCCACGAGCGACTACACGAGTTCGGCAACGACGACTGCGTTCTGTGCCACACCACGGTTGGCTGGGCTGAATCGGCCGACGCGCTGGTGGCCGGAGCCACGGCCATCCCCCACCCGGTGCTGGAGCGAGAGGATTGTCGGTCCTGTCACGGAGTAGTGGGCCAGCAGCCTATCCCTGACGATCACAAAGGGCGCACCAACGATACCTGCCAGATCTGTCACGTGCCCGCACCGGCGCCCGCCATCCTGCACCCGGTGGAAGGGCATGATCTTTGTCTGAGTTGTCACGGTGAGGGGCAAGTCGCTGAGTTCCCGGTGCCTGTCCACCGCGACTACGACGAAGCGAGTTGCATCATCTGCCACGAGCCAGCCGGCATGGTGCCTCTGGCTATCCTGCATCCGCTGGAAGGACGGGCCGACTGTCTGATGTGCCATGCGGCCGAAGGCTTCAAGCCCGATCCAGAGTTCCACAAAGACTGGGGAAACGAGCTTTGTCTACTCTGCCACGAGACTGGGGAGGTGCCAACCGAGGGTGAGCATCCTTTCCCCCAGGACCACGACGGCGCATCCGGCCATTGCGTTCTCTGCCACACCAATGGTGACTTCACCACCTATCACTGTGAAACCTGCCACGCCCCGGCTGGGATGGATCAGGTACACAGCGCATGGGGGATCAGCGAGACCGCCAACAAGTGCGTGCTCTGCCATCCGCAGGGCCAGAAACCATAACTTTCGAAAAAGGGAGGTATGCTAATGTACGACATGATCGCACCAACAGCTCTAGTGCTCTTTGGAATCCTTTCCCTGGCGGGCGGTGTACTCGGCTACGCCTGGCGCCGCCGCAACGACGACCAGCACGAGATTGCTTGAGCACTAAAGCGTGCGCCAAAAGCGCAGGGTATGGGATGAGAGTGCCCATCGGCTATTTCGGCTTGGGCAATAGGGTATCCTTTCAAATTGAAGGGGGGGATGTCATTTAAGAGATTCGCCAGACGTCTGACAGAGCACCAGAACAGAATCCGAATTAGGTTAGGAAGGAGATGAAGTATGTTCATATCCAAACGTACGTGTTTGGCACTGCTCGTAGCGAGCTTGCTGGCCATAGTGCTCATTGCCGGTGGCTGTTCGACTCCTACACCTGAGACCATCGAAAAAATCGTGACTAAGGAAGTGCCGGTTGAAGTCACGCGGGTGGTGGAGAAGGAGGTTCCGGTCACCGTCGAGGTGGTGAAAGAGGTAGAGGTCGAAGTCACCCGAGAGGTAGAGGTGCCGGTGGAGGTAGAGCCCGCCGTGGAGGCTCCCTTCGAGGCCGCTTGGGCCGGCTCTGGACACGCCGACGCCGATGCCGAGGCCTTCCGACACTGGGACGAGGGCGATCCACCGGAGGTCTCTACTAGCTGTGCCAAGTGCCATAGCTCCTATGGGTATCTGGATTTCCTGGGCGCAGATGGCACCGAAGCCGGCGTGGTGGACAATGCTGCGGCTGTGGACTCGGTGATTGACTGCACCACGTGCCACAACGAGGCGACCGCCAGCCTGGCCAGCGTGGTCATGCCCTCGGGCGTGGAACTCACCGGTCTCGGCGCGGAGGCCCGCTGTATGCAGTGCCACCAGGGACGACAGTCCACCGTCAGTGTTAACGAGCACATCGCTGCGGCGGGCGTCGCTGACGACGACACAGTCAGCGAGGATCTTAGTTTCCGCAACGTCCACTACTTTGCGGCCGGCGCCACGCTCTACGGTGGGGAAGCCATGGGCGGGTATCAGTACGATGGTAAGACCTACGACGCCAAGTTCGCCCACGTCGAGGGGATAGACACCTGCATAGATTGCCACGACTCTCACACTTTGGAAGTCAAGGTGGAGATGTGCAGCACGTGTCACGCGGGTGTGTCCAGTGCAGAAGACCTGGAGAGCATCCGCTTGCTGGGCTCTGGAGTGGATTACGATGGTGATGGTGAGGCTACCGAAGGCATCGCCCACGAGATCGAGCACCTGCAGGAGATTCTCTACGGGGCTATCCAGGCCTACGCCGCAGACGCGGCTGGGACCCCCATCGTGTACGACGCGAGCTCCCACCCTTACTGGTTCACTGAGGATGGGGAAAGGTACGGTACCTGGACGGCTCGTCTGATCAAGGCGACCTACAACTACCAGTACGCCATGAAAGATCCTGGCGCGTTCGCTCACGGCGGCAAGTACATCATCCAACTCCTCTACGACTCCATCGAGGACCTGGATGCTGACCTCGCTACGGGTCTGCAACGCGACGACCCAGGGCACTTTGCCGGATCAACAGAGGCATGGCGACACTGGGATGAGGGCGGCGAGGTTCGCATTTCCTGGGCCAAGTGCCACAGTGCCACGGGCGTGCCATTCTCCCTGGAGACGGGAGCCAGTGTAGCCGAGCCCCTGTCCAATGGGATGCTGTGCACCACCTGTCACGACTCCATGCCTGAGTTCACCAGGCGTGCCGTGGACGAGGTGGAGTTCCCCAGCGGCGCCACGGTTAGCTTTGGCGAAGGGTCGGATGCCAACCTGTGCATGAGCTGCCATCAGGGGCGCGAGTCCACTGTCAGCGTCAACTCCAGGATCGGCGACAACGAAGACGATGCTGTGGTAGAGGGGTTGAGCTTTGCCAACGTCCACTACTTCGCGGCAGGCGCCACGATGTTCGGCGGGGAAGCTATGGGCGGGTATCAGTACGAGGGTAAGACCTACGACGCCAAGTTCGCCCACGTCGAGGGGATAGATACCTGCATCGCCTGTCACGATTCTCACACCCTGGAAGTCAAGGTCGAGGTCTGCGGCATGTGCCATGCGGACGTGTCCAGCAAAGAGGACTTGAAGGACATCCGCCTGATGGGGTCTGAAGCGGACTACGATGGCGACGGTGATGCTACCGAGGGCATCGCCCACGAGATCGAGCACCTGCAGGAGATTCTCTATCCGGCTATCCAGGCCTACGCCGCAGACACGGCTGGGACCTCTATCGTGTACGACGCGCACTCCCACCCTTACTGGTTTACCGAGGACGGAGAGAGATACGGCACCTGGACGCCTCGTCTACTCAGGGCGACCTACAACTACCAGTTCTCCATGAAAGACCCCGGCGCGTTCGCTCACGGCGGCAAGTACCTCATCCAGCTCCTCTACGACTCCATCGAGGACTTGGATGCCAGCCTGGTAGCGGATATGCACCGCGACGATCCCGGACACTTTGCTGGGTCTACGGAGGCGTGGCGACACTGGGATGAGGATGGCGAAGTTAGCGCTTCCTGCGCCAAGTGCCACAGTGCCACAGGCCTGCCTACCTACCTGGCAACAGGAGAAAACGTAGCCGAGCCTCTGTCCAATGGGATGCTGTGCACAACTTGCCATGACAATCCCGTTACGTACACCCGCTACGCTGTGGACGAGGTGGAGTTCCCCAGCGGCGCCACGGTTAGCTTTGGCGAGGGGGTGGATGCCAACCTGTGCCTGAACTGTCACCAGGGTCGTGAGTCCACGGTCAGTGTCAACTCCAGAATCGGCGACAACGAAGACGACGCTGTGGTAGAGGGATTGAGCTTTACCAACGTCCACTACTTCGCGGCAGGCGCCACGATGTTCGGCGGGGAGGCTATGGGCGCGTACCAGTACGCGGGTAAAGAGTACGTCGGAGTGAACGCGCACGCACCGGGCTTCAACACTTGCACCCAGTGTCACAATACTCATGGCCTTGAAGTCCAGAGCGAACTCTGTGGTACGTGCCATATCGGCGCAGAGGACGTCGAAGACATCCGCATGTACCCCACGGACTTCGACGGCGACGGCGACACGACTGAAGGCAACGCTGGAGAAGTCGAGACTCTCGGTGAGGCCCTCTACGCGGCAATCCAGTCCTATGCCGCAGACGTAGCCGGGACCGGCATCGTCTACAATTCGGGCAGATACCCCTACTGGTTCACCGAAGACGGAGGAAGGTACGGTACCTGGACGCCGACTCTGCTCAGGGCAGCCTACAATTACCAGTACTTCCAGAAGGACCCCGGCGCTTTCGCCCACAATGGCAAGTACATCATCCAGGTGCTGTACGACAGCCTGGAGGGTGTTGACGGGGATACAAGTGGCATGGTCCGGCCCTAGAGCGGGTCTTGAGCTCTGGCGACGGAACGCCTAACTGGGCCCTGGTGTAAGCGAAGCGGCGTGGGCTCAGGCTCTAAGAACAAGTGGGCTGGGGCACAAGCTCCAGCCCACTTCTCTGTTCAAGTGCCAGGCCTGCCCTCTCGGAAATTGACACCAGGGTGCTTTTATGCTATAGTCTCAGTAGATGGAAATTCTGAAGCAGTCTCCCACACCCGCGAGTCGGCGGCCCTTCGACAAGCTCAGGACAGGCGTGGGAGCCGCCTCTGCTGGAAATCTTGGATCTACTGAGTCTCCTTGGGAAAGAAGTAAAGAGGATCAACAATGACCACACTGAAAGCACGAAGCAAGTTTTTCATAGGCGGAGCCATCATCGTGTTGGCGGTGGGATATCTCATCGTCAGCAGCATCGGAGGCTCGACGGCCTATTATCTGACTGTTGAGGAAGTGGAGGCCAAGGGGCCTTCAGAGCGCACCGTGAGGGTTGCTGGGAATGTCGTGGGAGAGACCATCGAGTGGAACGCTCAGGAAATGATGCTCAAGTTCAACATCGCTGACGCTAGCGGGAGCCTGGCTGTGATCTACAACGGCCCCCGCCCCGACATGCTTCAGGATGAAGCGGAGGCCATCGTCGAGGGCCAGTATGTCGAAGGAGGATCCTTCGAAGCCAACAACCTGCTCCTCAAGTGCCCCTCCAAATACGAAGGCGCAGCAACGGCCACCGCGGAAGCCCCGACTAAATGACAGAGAGGTTCGTAGTGAGCCACGTAGCGGAGTAGCGCAAACGTGAAGCGTGAAACGTAAAACGTGAGTAGGGACACAGCGGTTGTACTTCACGTTTCACGCTTTACGTTTCACGTGGTTGGCGTTCTGCTTTGCTTCGTGCCTAACTACGAACCACACTGGGAGGTAAATTTCCATGACCACTATTGGCTATGTCGCTCTGGCACTAGCCCTGGCGACTTCTGTCTATACCGCGATAGCCTCGATTTTAGGAGCCCGTCGCGAGTCTCCGGGGCTGACAGGGGGAACAAAAAAGGGGGTTACGGCCACAGCCGCGTTGGTTACTTTGGCCTCGGCCATCTTGCTATACCTGTTGCTAAGCCGCGACTTTCAGGTTGAGTATGTGTACCAGCACGTCAGCACCTACCTGCCGACGATCTACACGCTTTCAGCCTTCTGGGCTGGACAAGAGGGCTCCCTCCTCCTCTGGTTGTGGCTCTTGACCATCTTCTCCGTCCTCATCGCTCGCCGAGAAGAGGATTGGAGTCGGGAGCTTAAGCCCTACGCTCTGGCGGTGTTGGCCTTCTGCCAGGCCCTCTTCGCTCTTATCTTGGTCCTGGTTTCCAATCCCTTTGCCACCTCCGCTACCATCCCCGCCGAAGGCTTCGGCATGAACCCCCTGCTGGAAAACTTCTGGATGGTCATCCACCCGCCCGTTGTGTTTATCGGCTACGCTGCCTACACTGTTCCCTTCGCCTTCGCCTTCGCCGCCCTGGTAACGGGCAAGCTGGGTGAGGAATGGCTACGGGGCATCCGGCGCTGGAACCTCTTCGCCTGGCTCTTCCTGGGCCTGGGCATCATCCTGGGGGCCTGGTGGGCCTACCTGGAGCTGGGCTGGGGCGGGTATTGGGGGTGGGATCCGGTGGAGAACGCTTCCCTGATCCCCTGGCTGATCGGTACAGCCTTCCTGCACTCGGCGACGACGCAGGAGCAGCGAGGGATCTTCAAGGTGTGGAATATCGCCCTGGTCGTCATGGCCTTCGTCCTCTGCATCTTCGCCACCTTCGTGACCCGGAGCGGCATCATCCAATCGGTCCACGCCTTCGGCGAGTCGGTCATCGGTACCTACTTCCTGGCCTTCCTCGCCATGGTCCTGGGGTTTGCTTTCGGGATGGCTTTCTATCGGCGGCGAGAGCTGGCCAGTGAAAGAGAGATGAAATCGCTGCTTTCTCGCGAGGCCGGTTTCCTTCTCAACAACCTGCTCTTCGTCGGGCTGGCCCTGGCGGTGCTGATTGGCACGGTCTTCCCCACCATCAGCGAAATCGTGCGAGGCACTCAAGTGGCCCTGGGAGCCGCTTTCTTCGAGCGCGTCTCCGCCCCCTTATCCCTGGCTCTGGTCATCCTCATCGGTGTCTGTCCCCTGCTGGGCTGGCGACAGACCTCATCCAGACGATTCCTGCGAAACCTGCTCTACCCTGGCATCATTGCCCTGGCCGTCGGCATAGTGATCTTCGTTCTGGGAATCACGGAGCCTTTTGCCCTTTTGTCCTTCACCGTTTGTACATTCGTGGCCAGCAGCATCCTGTGGGAGTTCCTGCGGGGCACGATGGCCCGCCACCGCTCGACGGGAGAGGATTATCTGTTGGCCTTCAGGCGGCTGATCACCAGGAACCGCAGGCGCTACGGCGGCTTCATTGTCCACCTGAGCATGGTCCTCATCACCGTGGGGGTGGTTGGCTCCTCTATCTATCAGACCGAGTACCAGGTGGCTCTGGCTGAGGGCGAGAGGGTAACGGTTCAAGATTACGTTCTGGAGCACGAGGGGTTTTGGGTCGAGAGTAGCCCAGCCAAGCATCGGTTCGCGACTCCTTTGGGCGTTTACCGAGGTGACAGGAGGATCGCCACCCTGGTGCCGGAAAAGAACTTCCACTGGAATGTCGAGCAATGGGTGACCGAGGTGGCCATCCGCACCAGCCTCAAGGAAGACCTATACGTTATCCTGGCTTCCATTGCTGAGGATGGTTCGGCCACCTTTCAAATCCTGATTAATCCCCTGGTGGTGTGGCTTTGGATCGGCGGTGGGCTTCTGTTGGTGGGCGCTACCGTAGCCCTATGGCCTGAGAGTCAGAGAAACTCAGCACTCAAAGCTCGAAGTGATTCACAGGAAGAGGTAGGGGGCGGGAAGCAAGAGGCAGGAAGCAGGAGGACGAGGAAGCGATGACCGAAGTGCCTGCACTGAGCGCTGTCGAAGTGCGCGGCCTGGTCAAATCCTTCGGCAGCAAAGTGGCCCTGGAGGGCGTTGACCTTGACGTGGCCGAGGGGGAATTCCTGACCCTGGTGGGTCCCAACGGCGCAGGTAAGACCACCCTCATCCGCATCCTGGCCACTCTGACCAGGCCCACCGGGGGCAGCGTCCGGGTAGCTGGTTACGATTTGGGCAGTCAGGGCAGCGAGGCCCGTCGGCGCATCGGCCTGGCTTCCCACCAGACCCTCCTTTACGGCGACCTCTCGGCAGAGGAGAACCTGCGCTTCTATGGCCGCATGTACGAGGTGCCCGACTTGGAAGAGCGCATCACCGCCCTCCTCCAGCGCGTTGACCTGGATCATCGCCGCCATGACCTGGTGCGCACTTTCTCCCGGGGCATGCAGCAGCGCCTGTCCATCGCCCGCGCCCTCCTGCACGACCCCGCCGTCTTGCTGTTGGACGAGCCCTACACCGGCCTGGATCAGCAAGCGATGGAAGTGCTTCGAGAGGTACTGGTGGCCCTGGTCGGGAGATCGCGCACCGTGCTGATGACGACCCACAACCTGGAGCGGGGGCTGGAGCTCTGCGACCGTGCCGCCATTCTGGTCAATGGCCGCATCGTCTATCAGGCAGATAAGAGTGACCTGGACGTAGCTACCTTTCGAGAGGCGTATGGCCGTCACGGGGTGTCGCGATGAGTTTCACGCGGAAGGTGTTTACCATCGTCCAGAAAGACGTGGCAGTCGAGCTGCGCACCAAAGAGATGCTCAGCTCCATGTTTGTCTTCTCCCTGCTGGTGATCGTGATCTTCAGTTTCGCCTTCGAGCTACGGGTTGAGAACGTACGGCAGGTGGCCCCCGGTGTGCTGTGGGTGACTTTCACCTTCGCTGGGATGCTGGGGTTGAACCGCTCTTTCGTCCTGGAGAAGGACAGGGGCTGCCTGGATGGCCTGCTACTATGCCCGGTGGATCGCACGGCCATCTACTTCGGCAAGATGCTGGGGAACGTCATCTTCATGACCATAGTAGAGGCCATCATCCTCCCCATCTTCTCTGTCCTGTTCAATATCTCCCTTTTTCATCCTGTCTTGCTCCTGATCGTCGTTTTAGGCACCCTGGGCTTCGCTGGCGTGGGCACCCTTTTCTCGGCCATGGCCGTCCACACTCGGTCGCGGGAGGTGATGTTGCCCGTCCTGCTCTTTCCCGTGGTGGTGCCGGCCATGATCGCCGCCGTCAAGGCCACCGGCGGCGTCCTCGACGGCTTGCCATTCTCGGAGATCGCCCATTGGGTGAGGCTGCTCACGGTCTTCGACGTGGTATTCTTAGCCATATCCTTCATGACGTTTGATTATGTAGTGGAGGAGTGATGTTCACTCCGCTCGGCCTGGATTGCCAAATCCAGGCCAGAGCCAGCGGGAGCAGGACCGAAAGGAGTTCCTTATGACCGTCAAAAATAATCGTCTCAGTGATTACCTCACCTGGGCCAGCGCTGTCGTTATGATAGTGGCGCTTTACATGGCCTTCATCTACGCCCCCACGGAGCGGACGATGGGCGACATGCAGCGCATTTTCTATTTCCACGTGTCCTCGGCCTGGGTGGGCTTCTTTGCCTTCTTCGTCACCCTGGTTGCCAGCATCGCCTACCTGTGGAAGGGAACGCGCCGATGGGATATCGTGGCCCTCTCCTCAGTGGAGGTAGGGGTGACGTTTATGACCATGGCCATCATCAGCGGGTCCATCTGGGCCAAAGTGGCCTGGAACGTGTGGTGGACCTGGGATCCCCGCCTCACCACCAGCACCATCCTGTGGTTGATCTATGTTTCTTATCTGATGCTCCGCAACGCCATTGACGAGGAGGCCCGCCGAGCCCGCTTCGCTGCCGTCCACGGCATCGTGGGCTTCGTCAGCGTGCCCATCACCTTCATGGCCATCCGCTGGTGGCGGACCATCCATCCCGTCATCTTGGATAGCGGTGGCTTCAGCCTGGCCACACCGATGCTGATGACCATGCTCTTCTGCATCGGGACTTTCACTCTGCTCTATTTCACCCTACTCGTCCACCGCGTGCACCTGGAGCAACTCGCTGACGAGGTGGAACAACTGAAGCATAAGCTACGCCGATAGGAGGTTACCATCATGGGGAATCTAGTTTACCTTTTCGCCGCCTACGCAGTTTTTTGGGTACTGACCTTCGCTTTCGTCTTCAACCTCGCCCGACGGCAAAAGGGCTTGCAAAGGGAGATCGGGTCCCTGAAGCGGGCTCTGGAGACCAGGCAAGAGGAGAGTGGTTCTCTGGGTCTTGACCTTCGCCTGCATCTTCAACATCGCCCGGCGGCAGAGGGGCTTGCAGAGGAAAATCAAGTCCCTGGGGCAGACCCTGGAGACCAGGCAAAATAAAACGTGAGATGCAAAAAGCAGGGTGCAGGATGCAGGAGCGGGGACAGACCAAGAAGTCGAGTGCTCGAAGCCCCGTCCCCGGGGCAGCTTTTGCAGGGATGACTTCGCTGGCGACGCCCCCGGCGACGGGGGCTGAGAGCGTTTTCAAGGACTTTTCGGGAGATCTCAGCGCGAGATCAGAAGACAGGCCTGATGGTGAGAAAACGTGCTGCGTATTCCGTGTTGCGTGAGGCTCAAAACGCAATACGGAATACGCAACACGGGTTCTGACCTGGGGGGTGAGGGGAATATGAGATTTCGCAGCAGGGGATCAGGTGTGGAATGGCTGATGTTGCTGTTCCTGCTCGTCTGTCTTCTGGGGGGACTGGTGTCGCCTCACGCTCCGAAGCTGGCAGCTCAGGCCATCATCAAACGCTCCAGTTCCGCCATCGCTGTAACGTCCGATGGCGCTTTTTGTCTGGTGGTGAACCCCGACTCCAATTCTCTCTCCCTCATTGACACCTCCGCGCAGGAGAGGATTGCCGAGATCCCCGTGGGCCTGGACCCGCGCACCGTGACCGTGGATGCCGCGGGCCACCGCGCCTACGTCGCCAATCGGGGTTCGGATAGCGTCTCGGTCGTGGATCTGAGCACCCGCGCTGTCATCACCGAGGTCGTCGTCGGCGACCGGCCCTACGGCGTCGTCGTCAGCCCCAGCGGGGATCGCCTTTACGTGGCTGAGCAGGGCGCCGACCGCCTCACCACCCTGGACACAACTACTCTTGAGACCGTAGGTACCCTCTCCCTGGCTGACCGCCCCAGCGGCCTGGCTATCTCTGACGACGGCCACACCTTCTACGTCACCCACCTCCTCACCGGCCAAGTCAGCGTCATCTCCCTCGACCGCCCCCGCATTTACCTTCCCCTCATTTTCAAAGGCCAATCACCCGGCCGATCAATCAATCTCCAATCTCCAGTCTCCAATATCCAATCTCCAACTTCCAACCCCCAACCTCTAACCTCCAATATCCAACTCTGGCCTGACAGCAACCTGGCTCAGTCCATCGTTCTCTCGCCCGACGGCCACCGCGCCTACGTCTCCCACACCCGCTCCAACACCTCCAACCGCGCCCTGACCTTCGACACCACCGTCTTCCCACTGGTCTCGCTCGTTGACACAGCGACACAGCAGCACCTTATAGGCCAACAGCTCGACCTGGGCACCCTGGATCCGCCCGGCGTGGGATTGCCTTTCGACGCCGCTGTCACTCCCGACGGTGGGGAGCTGTGGGTGCTCAACGCCGCCAGCAACGACATCTCGGTGCTGGACCTGGCCAGCCGTCAGCTCGTGACCCACATCGAAGTCGGTGACAATCCGCGCGGCATCGTTCTCTCCCCCGACGGTGCCACGGCCTACGTCAACAACACCCTGGCGGGAACCGTCTCGATCATAGACACCGCCGCTTACGCTGTCACTTCCGTCATCACCGTCACCGACATTCCCTTACCGCCGGCCCTGCTGAAGGGCAAGCAGTTGTTCCACACCAGCGACGACCCCCGTCTCGCCCGCGCCCAATGGATCAGTTGCAACACCTGCCACTTCGAGGGCGAGCACGACGGGCGCACCTGGTTCTTCGGCTTCGCCGGGCCGCGCAACACCACCAGCCTGATGGGGATGGTCGAGACCTATCCGTTGCGCTGGTCGGGCGAGTGGGACGAGTCGGCCGATTCGGAGTTTGCCAATCGGAAGGAGAACTTCGGCAGCGGCCTGATTGACGGCGACATGAACTGCTCCCTCTCACCTGCCGACTGCGTGAACCAGCCGCCCAACCAGGGCCGCTCCTACGACCTGGACTGCCTGGCTTTGTTCATTGACTCGCTGCCCTCTCCGCCCAGTCCGGGGTCGCCATCGGAGGCCGCGCTGCGGGGTCAGGTCATTTTCAACGACCCGGCCCTGGGCTGTGCTACCTGCCATCCCGCCCCCCTGTACACCGACCAGCAGATGCACGATGTGGGCACAGTCACCGCCGACGAGCGCATCGGCCCGGAGTTCGACACCCCCACCTTGCGCGGCCTGTACGACAGCGCGCCCTACTTCCACGACGGCAGCGCGGCCACCCTCTACGAGGCCACCACCTATCCCAGCCCAGGGAGCGAGCACGACGTGAGCGGCCTGCTGAGCGAGTCCGAGATGCAAGACCTGATCGCCTTCTTGCTGGCATTGCCGTTTGCGGAGTAGGGAATTCGTAAGCACCGGTGGAATCCGACTCTGCTGTAGTTTGCAAAGTACGGCTGCCATGCGGTATAATATTGGTGCAGGGCAGACACGAGTCTGTCACTAGAAGGGAGGAGATCCATGTCTACTACTATAACTCTGCAACCTCGGTTGGTAGAGCAACTGGAGCAGGTTGCTGTTCAGCGTTCTGTTGAGGCCGAAGAACTCATTGAGGCTGCAGTGCGGGCTTACCTGCGCCAGATGGAGCGCGAGAAGATCAAAGCAGAGGCAGAAGCATTTTGCTCCACGCACGCCGAGTTGGCTGAGAAATATCTGGGTCAGTATGTGGCTATCCACGACGGGAAGGTAGTTGATCACGACGAAGATTTTCAGACATTGCACAGCCGTATACGACAGCGCTTTGGCCATCAGCCGGTCTTGTTGCGATTAGTAGAGCCTGAACCGCGGCGCGTACTGGCCTTTTGTAGTCCACGGCTTGAACGAGACCTGTCAGACGAAAGGAGAACTTGTGAATTCGCCACAGCCTAGAGTCGTTGTCAGCAATACTGGGCCATTGATTTCCGCTTTGCAATGCGGGCGGATGGACATCCTGCGCCAGTTCTACGATGAGATCCACATCCCAGCAAGTGAAATGCCTGAGTACGAGAAACACGGTGCCGAGCAGGAAATCAGAGCGCTGATAAGAGCAGGATCCATCGTAGTGCATGATGACTTGACTATCACAGAACAAGAGATGGCGCGAGAGATTGCAGAAGCAATTGCACGATCGCCGGTGTCCAGGGACAAGAAACCGTCCCATCATTGTCCCGAGGCAGAAGCAATGGCTCTGATGGGTAGAACCGACCTACAAGCGATAGAATTGTTATTGGATGAATTAGCAGCCAGAGAGGTGGCTGAGCAGTATGAAATGCCTATCGTGGGATTTCCGGGTATCCTGATTCGGGCCTGCCGATTGGGCCTGATCGAGCCCGAAGACGTACGGGACGCACTATTGGAGTGCCGGCGTCAGGGAACCCATTATGCCCGGGCGTTTATCGAGGAGATTTTTGAGCATTTGCGGAGGTGGTGATATGAGTAAGCAATACGCGCCACATGAGCCAGAAGAAGAACTGCTCTCAGCGAAAGATGCTTTTTGTGACGCAGAGCGTTCGGAAGAACGATGGCAGACTTTTGAGCGTGAGCAGCGTTTGCGGCCGGTACTCATTGAGTTGACGGAACCTGCCTATTGGACCTTGGAGGAATTGGCCAAGCGCCAGAACCGAACCGTGCCCCGCTTGATTGAACAAGTCATCAGTGAGTTGTTGGTGACGTTCGCCCCTTCGGTAGTCCTTGACTCTCGCTAATCCAGGTCAGGCCAATATGGTGGTAGATGCCATCTTGTAGTCCGCCAAAGAGCAACGGTGGGTTGCCATAGAGTACTGACTTGCCGAAACGGGGATGGTCTTGGCGACTCATGGGGGACCGGGGACGTTGGGGATAGTGGTTGTTTCAGAGTAGGGCTGAATTTGATTTGTGGGGAGGCCCATGACCAAGACCAAACAAGTTTTCATCAGCTATGCCACCAAAGATGCCAAGTTTGCTCACCGCTTGGCCGATGATTTGCGGCGGCTCGGCGTGCCGGTCTGGATCGCGCCGGAAAGTATCCATCCCGGTGAGGGCTGGGTAGAGGCCATCGAACGGGGACTGAGGGAGAGCAGCCACATGGTGGTCGTACTGACGCCAGCGGCGCTGGAGTCAAAATGGGTGAGGAAGGAGACGGACGTCGCCATCGCCCAGGAACGCAAAGGTCGTATACGGGTGATCCCGCTGGACGTGGAACCGTGCGAGGTGCCGCTCCTGTTGGGTAGCTATCAGATGGTCTCTTTCCGCCGTGACTACGACGCTGGACTCAGTCAGCTTTCCCGCATCCTGGGTGCGCCCATCCCCGAGACCTCCGAAGTCTCCGAGACTTCGGAGGTCTTGCTGAGGCCGCCAGCCCCCCTGTCCTTCGAGCCCGGGATGATCCTTATCCCCGCTGGCGAGTTTCTCATGGGCAGCGATCCCAAGAAGGACAAAGAGGCGCGCGACGACGAACGGCCCCAGCACACCTTGTACCTGCCCAACTACTACCTGGGCAAGACGCCGGTGACCAATGCCCAGTACGCTGCCTTTGTGCGGGCTGCCGGCTATACCCGGCCAAAGCACTGGAAGAGCAGAAAACCACCAACAGACAAAGAAGATCATCCTGTAGTTCATGTCTCGTGGCATGATGCTATAGCCTACTGTCACTGGCTAGCCGAGGTCTCCGGCAAGTCCTATCTCCTACCCAGCGAGGCCGAATGGGAAAAGGGGGCACGGGGTATAGATGGGCGTATTTACCCCTGGGGTAGTCAGTGGGATGTGGAACGGTGTAACATTGATGAAGGCGGCAAAGGTGGTACCACGCCGGTGGAAGCCTACCCTGAAGGAACAAGCTTTTACGGCTTGCTGGACATGGTGGGCAACGTGTGGGAGTGGACACGGAGCGTTTATAAGGACTACCCTTACGTTCCGGATGACGGTCGGGAAGATTTCGAGTATGGAGGGAATCGGGTGTTGCGTGGTGGCTCATGGTACTTCGATAAGCACTTCGCCCGCTGCGCCTCCCGCTTCAGGGACTATCCAGACTTCCGCGGCAGCCCTGTGGGGTTTCGGGTGGCGGTGTCCCCAAGTTTTTCATAATCGCTTCCTAGCTTCTGGATTTCTGAATGCGGGTGCAGCATGATCCTTCGATTCGTCATCTACGGCATGTTTGGCTGGTGTGGCGAGATCATCTGGACCGCGACCAGGGAAAAGCTCAGCGGGCAGCAGCGGGGCTGGAAGCTCAGGGGCACGACCTACCTGTGGATGTTTCCCCTCTATGGCCTCATCGCGCCGCTGTACGAGCCCATCCACAACGCCCTCCGCGCCTGGCCCTGGCCGCTGCGGGGCGTGGTCTACATGTTGGGCTTCTTTGCCATGGAGTACCTGACGGGCTGGCTGCTGAAGCGCCTCATCGGTGTCTGCCCCTGGGACTACAGCCGTGCCCGCTGGCACGTGCACGGTTTCATCCGGCTGGATTATGGCCCCGCCTGGTTCCTGGTCGGGCTGGGGTTGGAACCCGTCCACGATGTGCTGGTGCAATTGACGCCCGCCATCCAGCAGGCGCTGATTGGTTGATTTGAGACTTCGCTATCGGCCAGTGCTTGGAACACGAATGTCACGAATGAACGAATGACACGAATTTGGTTAAGACTGACGGACAAACATTCGTGAAATTCGTGTATTCGTGATCAAAGTGGGCTTCATCCACAAATAAAAAGGGAGGCACTTACTTGATGAACCTGAAACACAAAGCTTCAAAGAGGGTCGTCGGCATTCAGCCTTCGGCTACGGTTGCGGTTTCCGACAAGGCCCGGTCCATGGCTGCACAGGGCCTGGACGTCATCAGCCTGGGCGCTGGCGACCCTGACTTCGATACCCCATCGTACATCGTGGATGGCGTTGTGGAGGCCATTCGCCAGGGCCATACGCACTACGTAGCCAGCTCCGGTCTGAGAGGGCTGCGGGCGGCCATAGCCGACAAGCTGAGGGAGGAAAACGGCCTGGAGTTCGATCCTGATGGAGAGATCATCATCACTCCTGGGGGGAAACAGGCCCTCTTTGCCACCATCATGGCCACCGTGGACGAGGGCGATGAAGTGCTGCTCCTCGATCCGGCCTGGGTCTCCTATGTGCCCTGTGTGCAATTGGCCAGTGGCGTGGCGGTCCACGTCCCTTTGAGCGCAGAAGACAATTTCCGCGTCACGGAGGCCAAATTGCGGCAAAAGCTGACTTCCCGGTCGAAGCTGCTGATACTCAATTCGCCCAACAACCCCACGGGGCGGGTGTTCACTCGACAGGAGCTTGAGACCATCGCCAGGGTGGCCCTGGAGAACGACCTGTTGGTCCTATCGGACGAGATCTATGAGAAAATTCTGTACGATGGTCACGAGCACATCAGCATTGGCAGTTTACCCGATATGCTGGACCGAACCATCGTCATCAATGGCTTCTCCAAGACCTATGCCATGACGGGCTGGCGATTGGGCTACGTGGCAGCCAAGGGGCCTTTGGCAAAAGAGATCCTGAAGGTTCAACAACATTCGGTAACCTGCGCCAGCTCTTTTACCCAATACGCCGGGATCGTGGCGCTAACCGGTCCCCAGGACGCGGTCTCCCGGATGGTCGAGGAGTACAGAAAGCGGAGGGACATCATCACCGAAGGCTTGAACAGCCTGCCAGGCGTATCCTGTCACCAGCCCGAGGGGGCGTTCTACGCTTTCCCCGATATCTCAGCGACGGGCATGTCCTCCGTAGAATTCGCCGACATGCTCTTGAGCAAGGCAAAGGTAGCCGTCACCCCTGGGATCGCCTTTGGGGACAGTGGGGAGGGACACGTCAGGTTATCCTTCGCCAATTCGACGCAGTTGATCGAGAAGGCCATAGAGCGGATGGGGGAAGTGCTATAGGATGCCCCCAGCAGTGCAACGTGGCCGGCGGCTTCGCCACGCAGCCGTCTTCACCCTCACCCTGCTGGCCATCGAATTCCTCGACGAGGCCGCTTCATCACATGTACGTAGCGGCGTCTTTGGGGCTCGCGAGGCGGCCTGGCCGTTGATCCGCACCGACCTGGGCCTGAGCTATGCCCAGGTCGGCTTGCTGCTGGGCCTGCCCAGTTTGGCCAGCAGTCTGGTTGAACCTTTCCTGGGCATCCTGGGTGATATAGGGAAGGGCCGTGTCCTGATCCTGGGGGGCGGCGTTGTGTTTGCCCTGGCGCTGATCCTCACGGCGCTGAGCCGGGATTTCCCGGTTTTGCTGATTTCGTTTATAATCATCTATCCGGCCTCGGGCGCGTTCGTCTCGCTGTCGCAGGCGACGCTGATGGACACCGACCCCGCCCGTCACGAGCAGAACATGGCGCGCTGGACCTTTGCTGGGTCGCTGGGTGTGGTGGCCGGCCCCATCGCCCTGGGCGCGGCGGCGACGACGGGCCTGGGATGGCGCGGGCTGTTCGTCGTGTTTGCCGGACTGACCCTGATCTCACTGGCGGTGACCTACCGCTTTCGGTCTGCCATCGGGCAGCAAGGATCCGATAGGACCGACTTCAAGGCGGGCCTGGTGGACGCCCTGCACGCACTGCGCCGGGGCGAGGTGCTGCGCTGGCTGACGCTGTTGCAGTTCTCCTAAGCGTCAGCCCTGATGCTGGACGTGCTGCTGGGCTTCCTGGCGCTGTACTTCGTGGACGTGGTGGGCGCAACGCCGGCCCAGGCGGGGTTGGCAGTGGCGGTGTGGACGGGACTGGGATTGCTGGGTGACCTGTTGATCATCCCGCTCCTGGAGCGCGTGCGCGGCCTGCATTACCTGCGTCTAAGCGCGGTGGTGGAGCTGGTGCTGTTCCCCGCCTTCCTGATGACGCCCGGCTTCGGGGTCAGGCTGGTGCTGCTGGGACTGTTGGGCCTGTTCAATGCGGGCTGGTACTCGATCCTCCAGGCGCAGTTGTACTCGGCCATGCCGGGGCAGAGCGGCACGGTGATGACGGTGGGGAACGTGTTCGGACTGGTGGGAGGACTGGTCCCACTGGGGTTGGGGCTGGTGGCCGAGCGGTTCGACCTGATGGTGACGATGTGGCTGTTGCTATTGGGGCCGGTAGCGCTACGGATTGGCATACCAAAATATACGGAGTCAATATGACGACTGCAACCACGATTCAAGCTACTGAAACTGAAGGATTTCAGACCGACGGCGTGCTCACCATCAGCGCCGGGCACGCCGTGCACGACACCTACACCGCTTTCCTGGCCCCTCTCCTGCCGGCCTTCATCGCCAACCTGGCCCTGTCCAAGACCGAGGCCGGGCTGCTGTCGGTCTTCATGCAGGGGCCGTCGTTGCTCCAGCCCTTCATCGGCCACCTGGCCGACCGGATCAGCCTGCGCTACCTCGTCATCCTGGCGCCCACGGTGACCGGTGTGGTGATGAGTCTGCTGGGCGTGGCGCCAGGCTACGCGGTGCTGGCCCTGCTGTTGATGGTGGCTGGCCTCAGCTCGGCCAGCCTGCACGCCGTGGCGCCGGTGATCGCTGGCAACCTGTCGGGGCGAAGCCTGGGCCGGGGCATGGGGTTCTGGATGGTCGGCGGCGAGTTGGGCCGTACGCTGGGGCCCATCGTCATCGTCAGTGCCGTCCGCCTGCTGGGCCTGGAGGGAATGCCCTGGCTGATGATCGGCGGCTTCTTGACTTCGGCTGCCCTCTACGTCCGACTCAAAGACGTGCCAACGCAGCCTGCCAATGCCGGGCAGGGGCTCCCCTGGCGGCAAGCATTGCGGAGCATGGGGCCGCTCCTGATCCCGCTGACAGGCATCATTGTGGCGCGCTTGTTCATGATCAGGTCGCTGACCACCTTCCTGCCCATTTTCCTGACCGAGGAGGGCGCCGACCTCTGGTTCGCCGGTGCCTCCCTTTCGCTCCTGGAAATAGGGGGCGTGGTGGGTGCGTTGCTGGGAGGTGCGATGAGCGACCGCCTGGGCCGCCGGCTGGTTCTCCTGGTCTCCATGCTGACCACACCGCTCCTCACCTTCGCCTTTCTGACGACCGATGGTTGGCTCCAGTTCCCGCTCCTGCTACTGATGGGCTTCACTGCCCTGTCCGTTACCCCCGTCATCATGGCCCTGGTGCAGGAAAGCTTTCCTGAAAACCGGGCGCTGGCCAACGGCGTCTACATGGCGCTGAGTTTCGTTCTCGGCTCAGTGGTGGTCGTGGCGCTTGGGGCGATGGGGGACCTGTTCGGGCTGCGCATGGCGTTTACCACCAGTGCCGTCATCACCCTGCTGGGTTTGCCCCTCATCCTTGCGTTGCCAAAGAAGCCTGTCGAGCCAGTGCTTAAAGGGAAAGGGACATCCTAACATCATTGAGGGGCTAGGTGAGCCAGGAAGGACAAAAGTATTGTAGGGCAAAATGGCATTTTGCCCCACCAGGGGTCAGATGAGTCAGATGAGCCAGGAGGGACAAAAGGAAATAGGTGTCACAGGTGAAGGGGATCAGCCAGAGGCGAGAGAGCTGTCCTTGTGGGAGCGTGCCAATGGCCTATGGCAGCAGGCGAACATCCGGGGACTCCAGATCGCCTTGGGCACCGGGCTCAGCGTGATCTTTCTGTGGCTGGCCTTCCGAGATGTCCCTTTGTCCCAGGTGGTGGCCGCCTTCTCGCAGGCCGATTATCGGTTCGTGGGCCTGGCCCTGGCGCTGGTGCTCGTAAGCCCTCTGGCGCGGGCCGCCCGCTGGAGGCTGCTCTATCATCCGGATCAGAGGGGGCTTGGCTACTTCAGGCTGGCTGAGGTGCTCCTCATCAGTCAGATGCTCAACATCGTCATCCCTGCCCGGCTGGGTGAGGTGGCCCGCATCTACTTCATGGGCAAGATCGAGAGCCGGAGCCGGGCCCGCACCCTGGGTACCATCGCCGTGGAGAAGTGGCTGGATATTCTCACGTTGCTCCTGCTGGCGCTACTCGTTCCCGTTTTCGTCTCCCTGCCTCCCTGGTTCCGGGATTCCCGCTCAAGCCTGGCTGTCTTCGCCATCGTGTTTCTTGGCCTCGCTCTGATCCTGTCTTACAGCAAGGATCGGTTGCTCACCCTGGTGGAATCGGTCTCGCGCTTTTTGCCAGAAGGTTCAAGAATGAGGATTCACCGGGCAACGGCCCTGGCACTGGGCAGTCTGGATGTGCTGCGCTCTCCCTGGGTGGGACTGAGATTGCAGGGGTGGTCCCTGATCATCTGGACCCTCAGCATACTGGTCAACTACATGGTCTTCCTGGCTTTGAGCCTGCCCCTGCCCTTCGCTGCTGCCCTGTTCTTGCTGGTAGTGCTCGAAGTAGGGGTAGCTGTACCCTCAGTTCCTGGCAAGCTGGGCGTCTTCCACTATCTGTGCACTCTCGCCCTGGGCGTCTTTGGGCTGGAGAAAGGAGATGCTCTGGGCTACGCCATGCTTTTGTACTTCGTAGTCTTTGGCCCGCCTTCTCTCCTGGGCGCTCTGTTCCTGTGGTGGGAAAGTGTCCACCGTCGTCAGGTGAGTTCGGTGGCTTTGAGGAGCGATTCATGAGCCAGTCACCGCATTTGATTTCCGTGGTCATTCCGGTTCGTAACGCCTCCCAGGGCCTCGAGTCCTGCCTGGATGCCCTGGAACGACAGACCGTGCCCCGAGATGAGTACGAGGTCATCGTGGTCAACGATGGCCCTGTCGATGCTACAGTCGAGATCATAACGGATCGCTATGGAGTGACGCTTCTGTCTCAGCCACAGAAGGGCGCAGCGGCAGCTAGAAACCTGGGCGCCAGGCAAGCGCAAGGCGAAATCCTGCTTTTTACCGATGCGGATTGCATCCCAGAGCCCAACTGGGTCGAGACCATGAGCGCGCCTTTCGCCGACCAGGAGGTCTCGGGGGTTTGCGGGGTGGTCCGTACTCGTCAGACCAGCCTTGTGGCCCGATTCATCCAACTGGAATATGATCATCGTTATCGGAATGTCGCCAGGCATCCCCAGATAGACTTCATCAATACAGGAACGGCGGGCTACAGGAAAGAGGTCTTTACGAGAAGTGGGGGATTTCGCGAGGAATTGCTGGGTGCAGAGGATGCGGAGTACTCTTTTCGACTGGCGAGTGCCGGCTATAGGATGATCTTTGTCCCTCAGGCCATTGTTTACCACTCACACCCGCAATCCATCGTGGAGTACGCCCGGCGAAAGAGTCACTATAGCTACTGGAGGGTGTTGGTCTACCGAAGGTATCCCCGCAAGGCCGTGGCCGACTCGCGCACCCCCCAAACCCAGAAAATCCAGGTTGGCCTGCTTTTCCTCCTGGCAATTGCTGTGATGGGGAGCATCTTCTGGAGGGGATTGGGGTGGCTGGCCGGGGGCCTCGCTCTGCTGTTTCTCCTCGTCTCCCTGCCCTTCTGGTGGTGGGTGCTTCGCAAAGACTTGAAGGTTGGCCTGCTCACACCGCTATTTGTCCTGGTGGCGGCCGCCTCGGTAGGGGTAGGGGTGATGGCTGGCCTGGCATCTGAATGGATCAATCGGGATAGGGGGACGGCCTAACCG
>CAZQDO010000020.1:0-3695 GCA_964592085.1 uncultured Anaerolineae bacterium
CACCAACAGCAAAGTGTAGCTTAACCCCCTGTCCACAAAACCGGGGGAGGGTCAAATATCGCGATCGCACCATTCGCAACCTTAAGCGAAAAGCTGCCACCCTGGGCCTACTGTTGATACCCAAACCTGCCCAAGCAGCTACAGTTTCTTAGTAGCGGAGCGAAGCAATCTCCCCCCGCGCATTTGGGGATTGCTTCGTCGCAAAAAGCGCTCCTCGCAATGACAGGCCGGGCCGGCCCTCGGGCTTGGCCCCAAAGTGAAGCGCACCTCCTGGCGGCTATCCTCCTGGCCTGCATCTATAACTGGACGCTGTGGGGGCTTACCTCAGGGATGGCTTTGGCTCGGCAGGGCCCTTCCGGCTAGCACTGCTAGCCGGAAGGGCCATGGCCGTGTTCTTGCGAAAAGCTGTTATTTCCGAGGATGCCCCACGGGGATGAGGTAGAGAGGCTCGTGGTCGGGGGGAAGAGAGAGGGCAGCCTGAACCTGATCATCGTAGAAAGCGCCGATGGGCACCGCCCCCAAGTCCAAAGCCACGGCCTGGAGGAGAATGTTCTGGCAGGCGTGGCCTGCCTCTAGCTTGACGTAGCGCTCAGCCCGGTCGCCGTATTTTTCCGCCGTCCTTTCGTACACTGCAGTGATGACGAAGACCGCAGGAGCATCTTGGAGCGCGTCCTGCTTCAGCCCCGCCTCCCACAGCTTGAAGCGCAGGTCATCGTGGGACTCAATGACCACCTTATGTCCCTGGGGCACGTAGTGGTACAATCCGTCGGCAGTGGCCACGTAGACCTCCTGTGGATAGAGAGCTCCGGCCGAGGGAGCTGTCCGCCCACCCCAGTCAGTTGTCAGCCCCTGGGCAGCCCAGAGGAGCTGGGAGAGCTCTTCCAAAGTAAGCGCCTCTTCGGTGAAGCTCCGCACCGAGCGCCGCTGTACCAGGGCTTCCTCAAGGGAGAGGGCCCCCTTCAGCCTCGGCTCTGGCAAAGCCATCTCTTGCGGCGGCGGGGAGGCCGCTACCTCTCTGACCTGCTCGATACGAGGACCACAGCCCCCTAAGCTGAGGCTGACCACCACCGTCAGAGCAAGCATTGAGTAAGCAATAGATCGCATCTCCCCGCCATCTCCTTCACCAACAAGTTGCCCCCCAATTTACCGCTACTATCATGACGTCTACGATGGTAATGATTCCATCACCATCGAGGTCGTACGTCGCATCCCAGCCAGGATCCGCATCGATCGTATGCCACCGACCAGCTATCTCCATGATGTCCGCTATGTCCACGTTGCAGTCCCGATTGAAGTCGTAGTCCGGAAAGCTCACCACGCTGATACTGCCGTCCTGTGGCTGGGCAATCACGCCATCCTCGTTCAGCTCAATAGTGGTGAGTTGCAACGGCGAGGTATCCCCTAGCTCCCCTACCACATCGAACACCAGGGCCAACAGATGGCCGTCATCGGTGATGGGTTGAGCGCCGGCCATGGCCACCCGCACCAGATCCGGCTGACTGAGGTTGCTCGCCGTCATGAGGTCTTGAGCCGCATCGCCAGCGGACGCCGAGGCGGCCGAGACGACCGTCGGATCGTAGCTCACGACGATGTCGGCGCCGTACACCTCGGCCTGATCCAGGGCAATTTCCAGGGTGACGGTGATGCGCTCGCTGGGCTCGGCGTAGAGGTGTGGCAGGGTCAGCGACGCGGTGCTGGCGGCCTGAGCCTGGACAGCACCCGCCGACCAGTTCCCCGACACGTCCCCCAGCAGCGTGGCCATGAAGTCCTGGCCGGTAACATGGCCGCTGAGGTCAGTGTAAGTACGATTGACGGGATCGAACTCCCAGATCACGCTAGCGCTAGGGAAGGGCAGAGCAATCAGATCCGCCGCCTTCTGCAGGATGTAGGAAGCGTCCGCAGAAGTGATACCACCGCTTTTGTCCACATCGCCCGCTGTGGCAGCGTAGCCGCTCAAGGTGATGAGGCCGGCGTCGTGCTGAAGGGCCAGGGAGGCATCGTAGGCGCTGATGCCGTCCACACCGTCGGACTTGGTGGGGGTCAGAGTGTAGTCACCCGCCTCGACATCGCTCACGATATAGCTGCCATCGGTCTGGCTGAGGTCAGTGTAGACCTGATCACCCTCCAGGGTAAGCAGGACGCCTGGCACACCTGCGCTGTCCTGCCAGAAGCTTACCGCACCTCCAAGGGAGTTCCCTGCGAGCAGCGGAGAGGACATGGTGGCAATAGTCCCCACGGAGGCTTTGACGCATTCGGTGAAATAGGGCATGTTCAGGGTGCTGAGTTGATCGTTAACAGAGTGATAGTGTGGGTTGCGGTCACCCCAAAAGTCCTCAATGCCCAAGATAGCATCGTAACCACAATCCCAGAACGAGGCATGGTCGCTCCATTCGGTGGCGCCAGCGGTAATGATCTCCGGACTGAGGTCAATGCCGTAGGTGTCCACCACATCGGCGAACAGGTTGGCGATAGCAATGGAACCGTCCTCGGTTCCGGCGTGCAGCTCGAGGATGGAATCGTCGTCGGAGTCATAGGCAAGCATGTCCAGATTGAGCACGCCCAGGATATTGTCTCCATCGTACCGGGCATCCTGTGCGTAGTAGCCACTGCCAATAAGCCCCTGCTCCTCTCCGGTGAAGGCGATGAAGCGGATAGTGGAGTCGAAGTCGTATTGAGTAAGGATGTCGGCGGCGATCATCACCCCCGTCACGCCGCTGGCATTGTCATCAGCCCCCGGAGCGTATGTGGATGGTGTCTGCGACGTGCTGTCCACATGACCGCAAACGATGTAGATGTCATCGGGATCAGTGAGACCCGGCTTGGTAGCCACCACGTTGCGCCAGTTATATCCCCCCCAGTTGTAGTCGTGATATGCCACTTCCAGGCCCAGGTTCTCGAAGTGCTCGTAGACAAACTGCGTGGCCTTCTCTATAGGCTCGCCGCTGTAGGAGTAACGGGTGTTGATGATATAGGGCTGCCCACCGATGGTGACCTCGTTCTCGCCACTAAGGTCGCCATCATACTGATACACAGTGCCCGAATCCACCTGGGCCACCATCTCCTCGACGAGCGGGTCGGGATCGCCCAGAGCTGCGTACGCAACGGTCCCAACCTCGTGGCTCAGGCAGATGGGGCTATCGGGGAGCCACCGGATCTCCAGACCCAGGGCAGGCAACTTCTCTGCCTCAACTGACGAAGCCCGAATCAGGGCCCGGAGACCATCGAAGTGGAGGAGCCTGCCATGCTGTGGGATCAGGGACAACTGGTCAGCGAGGCGCGGGTAGACAAGATAGTACCCCCCTGGGACGAACTCCTCGTCCAGCACGCTGTAATCCAAGCTCTGGCTGGACAGGAAGACCAGGTCACCCTCGGTGGCCCCCACGATGAGGTAATCCTCGTCGCCAGTAGTTAGATGAGCATAGACAGCCAACCCACCAGCCTCGACCCGCTGGAGGTCACCTTCCGCAGCCAGGTTTATCTTGACCAAAACAGTCGCCGGCTGCAACCCTTGGGACATAGCGGAACTACCGCTGACGATGAATACAGCGATGAGGAGCAAACTCCAGAGCACTGCAAGCTTCTTTCTCATTGAGACTCCTTTAGGTAACCATTCACTCCCTCCCCCTCACAGGGGGAGGGCTGGGGTGGGGGTGGAAATCCCTATGCCGGAACCGGGGCGGCCCCCCCCCCCCCCC
>CAZQDO010000020.1:3705-23167 GCA_964592085.1 uncultured Anaerolineae bacterium
ATCTTACCTCACTTAAGAAAACACCAACACCCCCCCCCACCGGGGGGGGGGGGGGTGGGGGGGGGCGGGAAATCCCTATGCCGGAACCCACCCTCCCCCAGCCCCTCCCTGGGAGGGAGGGGTGATGGGCTCACGGCGCATACCTGAACGGATGCCGGGCCGCTTCTTTCTCGTTGAGCAGCTCCTCCAGGGTGGGCCGGCCCTCAATGGCCTTGCGAATGGCAGCGCGCATGGCCTTGTAGTTGTTGAACTCGATGCGAGTGCGGTTGGCAGCGGCCGGATGGACGAAGACATTGGCGATCATAACCAGGTCGTCCAGCGCCCCCTGGGGAAGGCTGCCATCCGCGATGCTGGCTTCAATGGCCAGGTTGATGCCGCGCGCAGCGTCATCGTAGACGTGGCTGGCTTGCTTCCTGGTGCGCACGGTCACAGTGGGAACCAACAGCGTGCGCGGCCGCTCGCTGATGATGCGCAGTTCGTGCGAGGGTCGGGGCTCGTCCAACGCCCTGGCGATGGCTCTGCCCACCGGCCCTTCTTTAACGCCCAGCAGCAGGTCAACGTGAGCCAACTCGAAGAAGGGCGGCCCGCAGAACCCCTCGCCGACGCGCAAGGTGAGGTCCTCGATCCGGCGGGGCGTCTGGGGCGTGGCGAAGAACTGGGTCTCAACCAGCTTGCCCTCACCCAGGTCATACTGGACTTCCGCCCTCGGAATCTTGCCCAGGGTCTCCAACTGGATGCGCAGCTCCTCGCGGTCCTCCCGCTCGAAGGCCCCGCCGGGCATGATGGGATGGCGGGAGTTGCCCATCTCCAGGCCCATCATACACAGGCCCTCTTTGACCGCCTGGGTTGCCCCCTTGCGGATGATGATGCGCACCAGCTTCTGCACCCTGGCCTGCCAATCCTGGGCCGTGGCCAGATCCCCCTCCTTCACAGCGGCGTAGACCTTTTGCCAGATGTCGGGGATCAGGTTGGCGCTGGCCAGGATGCCCCCATCGGCGCCAGCGGCCAGGGCCGCCATCAGTATCTCGTCGTGGCCGCAGAAGATGCCGATGCGCCCCTTGATCTTCTCGAAGAGGGCCATCAAGAAGGGCATGTCGCCACTGGAATCCTTGATGCCCACCACGTTGTCCAGGTAAGCCATCCCCTCAGCCGTCCACCACTTGAAGTGGGTGCCCGCGCACTGGGGGATGTTGTAGAGGATGATGGGCAGGCCAACCTCGTTGACCGTCTCGTAGTGCTCGTAGACCTCGTTGAAGGTGGGTTTGAGGTAAAAGGGTGCAACCACCAGAGCCGCCGTCGCCCCGGCGTCTTTGGCGTATTGGGTCAGGGCGATGGTATCCCTGGTATTGGCGCATCCCGTGCCCGCCACCACCGGCACCCTGCCCCCCACCTCGTCAACGGCGATGTCAATCACCAACCGCTTCTCCATCTCCGACAGGTACACGAATTCGCCGGTAGTGCCCACCGGCACCACCCCGTCTACGTGAGGCAGAAGGTGGCGAATCAGAGCCCTGAATGCTTCCTCATCTATCTGGTCATCCCCGGTAAAGGGCGTAACCAGGGCGGGGAAGATGCCTTTGAACCAATCGGGTTTCTTAGACACAATGGCCTCCTTTGCGAGTGATATGGGAGTTCCCAACAAGTTGGGAACTTCTCGCCAGCAAACTAATGCCATACTCGAGACACCCTGAACAAGTTCAGGACTCCGGCGTTATGGGATAGGAGACGAAGTCCTGCCCCTACTTGTGGATGCTGACGAAGCGAGCAATGCTTCGATCATACGTTCGCTCCACCTCTGGCGGGAACAGACAACCGGGCAACTCGCCATATCGCTTGTGGTACATGATGCACTCACAGCATAGCCCCTTGCGGCTGCAAGGCTCATAGGTGCAAGTGCACTTGGCCAGGTTCTTATCTTGATTACATTCTTTCATTATGTCACCTCCCAAGCATTCTTGACGTTTCACGTTTGACGCTTGACGAACGCCTGCCCAATGGCCGCTCCCATCGCCGCGTACACGTTCTTGTAGAGGGCATGACGATCCAGGGCCCTCGGATGCACCGTGGCCAGGACGATCATCACCTCCTGGTCCATGGCTGCTTCTGGAATCACCCCCTGCTCCAGAGCGTCCACGATGGCCTTGGCCACCGCCGCCTGGGTTGGGCCGTAGATCATGTTGGCCTGGCGCAGGTTCTTCTGCTCCAGCGCGGGCAGGATCAGTGTCGGCGGCCGCACGGTGAGGTTGGGCTCCAGGATGGTGGTCAGTGCCTCGCGGCGATGGAGAGGATAGGTCAGTTGATAGGCGAAGGCGTCGCCCAGCGGCCCCGCCTTCGACCCGGCCACCAAGTCGAGCTGCACCTGCTCCGTCGCCTCCCCTGCCGACCCGCTGCCCAGCCGTAGACCTGCCGCCCTAATGACCTCAGCCGACAGGCCCACGTCCCCAAACCGCTCCTCTAGCGCATCACTCGAAACCCGAAACTCGGAACCCGAGGCCTCAATCTTTCCCAGCTTCTCCAGTTCCAGTTGGATCTCCGCTCGCGTCTCGTGGAGCAGAGCCCCGCCGGTAGGCTTCAGCGGACGGCGCGGCCGCCCAACCTTCACCCCCATCATGTTAAGGGCCGCCTTGACCGCCACTCCACCGCCGTGGCGGCAGAAGATGCGAGCTAGCTTCTGCACCCTCATCTGTAGCATTCGAGCGGTGGCCAGATCACCCTCCCGTACGGCCTTGAAGATCCGCTGCCAGATCTCGGGGAACACGTTGGCGCTGGCCAAGATCATGCCTGAGCAGCCGCCGGCCAGGGCGGGAAGCACCACCTCATCGTGGCCGACGAACACGTCAATGCGCCCCTGGACCATCTCCAGCACTTCCATGGTGTAAGTCAGGTCGCCAGAGGAATCCTTCAGGCCCACGATATTGTCCACGTCAGCCAGATCCTCGACCACGGTGCGGGGCAGGTAGGCATCCACCACCTGGGGGATGTTGTACAGGATGATGGGGATGTCCACCGTCTGGGCTAGCTCATAGAAGTGCTGATAGACGCCCTTGTCTGAGGGATGAAGGAAGTAGGGTGTCACCACCAGGCACGCGCTGGCTCCGACCTCTTGGGCGTTTTGCGCCAGCTCGATGGCCTGGCGGGTCGAGGGAGCGCCGGCGCCGGCGATCACCGGCTTGCCCTTCGCTTCCTCGACGGCGATCTCCACCAGCCGCTTTTGCTCCTCCACCGCCAGGTAGGGGAACTCGCCCGTGGTGCCGCAGGGCACCAGCCCGTCCACGTCGTCTATCACGTGGCGGATGAGAGCACGAAAGGCGCTCTCGTCCACACCCTCGTCCTTGTCGAAAGGCGTCACCAGGGCGGGGAAGACGCCGGGGGAGAAGGGTAGCCTGCTCTGCTGTGATACGTTGCTCATGCGTGCTGCTCCTTAAAGGTTTGTAGATTCGTAAACTCGTAGATTCGTAAATTCGTGGATTGGTGAGTGATTCCGAATTTACGAATCCCGAACCTACGGATTTCACGGCTTTGGTATGGCCAGGTCCGCAGGCCCCAGCGCCGACAGGGTGGCTTCGGGGAAGCTCTCCTGGATGATCTCGTGGATGATCTGAGCGTACTTGACCTTTTCCCGCGCCCAGTTAGCCAACATCCCCTCGTCCACCCAGGGCTTGTAGAGCGCTCCCGGCCCCGCCGCACACGCCGGCCCCGGCTCGATCTTGAAGTAGCACGGCGCACACATGCGAGCCATCTCCGGCCCATCGTAGATGCGGATGTACCCGCCGAAGGACTCGGTGATGATGATATGCACATCAATGGGGATGTCAATGGCCTGCCGGATGGAGGCCAACTGGGGCAGGCTGAGGTCCGCTACAGGGTTGAACGTGCCGGCTCCCAGCATTTGCAGCACCCTGCCCCCCGCAGCCGAGGCATGGCCAGCATAGATGGAGACCTTGAACACCACGTCCTCCGGGATATCGCCGTTCTTCCTCATCTCGTTGAGGAGCCAGAGCAGCCCCTCGTCAATCACCAGGAAGCCCCGAAAGCCGATCTCTATGCAAGTCATAATGTCAGTGATGACCTGCCGCAACTGGTCGGAGCCGCGGAAGCGCAGACCGGAAAGCCCCCCCTCTGGGGTGACCAACTGCCGCCCCGTGTCCCAGGCGGAGCGGGGGCCGGGAGTCAGGATGACCTCCATCTGGGCATCGGCGACCATCTGTGCGAAATCTTTGAGTTCAGCCTTGTCCAGAAGGGTGGCCCCCATCACCACCGAGATCAAGCGGTGGATGGGTATGTTCCGCTTCTGCGACTCGTCAATGACGGCCTCCAGCACTTTGGGGCGCTCGATGCCGGAGATTTCCATGCGGTACCATGCCCCGTCGGGGAAGCGCTTCTGGCTGGTGGGAAGGTCATAGGCGTCTCTGCCAGGTATGCCCACTTGCTCCATTGCTAGTGAAACTTTGTCCATCTTCATTGATGTTCCCTCCTTCGGGTATTAGATATTGGATATTTGGTATTGACTTGCTAATCACTGTATCGAACACTGAAGGTCTCGTACTCGCCAGTGTGGTCTTCATAAGTTACGTCAACTTCATCTACCTGGGCACCTCGTGGCCCGCGGTGACACCAGGCCACCAGCCGCTCGACGACCCAATCCTCTCCCTCGAAGACGGCCTCCACCCTCCCATCCCACAGGTTTCTGACCCAGCCGGTCACGCCCAACTGGCGGGCCAGGTCTCGGGTCTCGGCCCGGAAGAAGACGCCCTGCACCCAACCGCTGACGAAAACGTGAGCCCTCTTTTTAGCCATGTTCTATCACCTCGGTTCTCAGAACAGGTAACGAGTTAACGAGTAATGGGTTAGGGTCACTTTCCTGTCCATCAGATCGCCTCTTTCGCTGACCACCCAGTAGTGGGCCTGCCAATCCTCGATAGGATACCGGCCAGGGAAGTTGCTGATGACTTCCACATCCAGAGGGGCTGTGCTCTGCCTCACGCTATTACCTTCCAATCTAGCCATCTGGAACCTCCTCAACGCTCCCCGACGTCCCAAAGGATGGTCTCAATCGAGAACAAATCGCTGTACGAATACACGTGAGTGACGTACCAGCCATCGGCAAAGACGCCTCCTGGCCCCGATACCTCGATGGATTCCGTCCCAGCCCCCGTGTAGGCTTCGACCTGCTCGAACAGGATGCTACCTACCTGGTCGTAAACCCTCACCCTGATGTCGTCGTTCTGCATATCAGCGTAGCTAAAGATCACGTAGACGGTCGCTGTCCCGGAGGGAAACTGGGTCATGGGCGACCCATAAGGGGTATCGCTCATGTGCACGGCACTCACTCCAGGATTAAGGCCATAGCCTTTGAGGACGAGCGGCAGATACGCATACCAGCGGCCAACATCCCAGATAATGCTCTTGATTGGAAACACAAAAGTGTACAAATTGGTGACATACAGCCCCGCAGGGAAGGTCCCTCCCCCGGGAGCCAATACCTCGATGGACTCTGTCCCCGACCCGGTATAGGCTTCAACCTGCTCAAAGAGAACATTGCCTACGTTGTCATAAACCTTCACCCTGATCTCATCGTTCTGCATATCAGCATAGTCAAAGACCACATAGACGACAGTTGTTCCTGTCGGGAAGTGAGCCGCCGGCAGCCCATATGGAGTACGGCTCATGCGGATGTTACCCACTTGTAAGGACCCGGGCTCCTTAGGTGTGGCTGTGGCCGTGGGGGTGGCCGTGTCGGTTGGAGTCGCCGTTGGGGTGCTCGTCAAAGTCGGCGTCGAGGTACTCGGCATTGACGTACCTGTTGGAGTCAGCGTTGGGGTGGAGGTCGGAGTCGGCGTTGGGACAAGGGTGCCGGTTGGCGTAGGAGTGGAAGTTGAGGTCGGTGTGGGAGTCGCCGTGCTGGTTGAAGTTGCGGTCGGCGTGCTGGTGGGAGTTGGGGGGACGTTCACGTGCTCCACTACAACTCCCAGGGGCTGGGTCGCCCGGATGAACGCCGTCCCCAGCCAGTTTGTAGGTATCTCCTCAATGTCTTCCAAGCTGATATGTAGTGCTTCGCCCGGCGCCAGCGCCTCGACGTTCTGGATGTGGACGAGACCACAGTCGCCTCTATACTCGATCCAAACGGAGACGCAATAATCGCCTGAGTTCTGGATAGAGAGCTGGGCGTTCTCGCCCTGGTACTCTTTCACCAAGTAGAGAGCATAGTACTCGTAGGGCGGCGTCCCCTCCATGGCCTCAGAGATGCCAATGTAAGCACTGCTGGAGTCATTGGGGCCAAAACGCAGCACCACCACCGCCACCGGCTGCCCCGTACCCTGGTATTCGCTTCTCCACTGCATCCAGGCGGAGGTGTCGCCGACGGCGTCACCCGACTCCTGGCAGGCTTCATCGAAGACATCCTTGTCTACCGAATAGATGATGGCAGCCTTGGCCTCGGTAGGGATAGCACTTCGCAGCGTCCAAACGCCATTCTTGACGATTCTCTGACACGCATGGGCTATTGGCCCAGGAGAATTGGAGGGACACAAGCCCGAATACTCCCCCCAGAAGAAAACGATGGCCCCGGTATCTTCGTCTCCCAGGTTCTGGGTGTGTATCCAGGTGCTCCAGCCGTCCTCGACGTTGATGCTGGGGACCTGGATCTTCTTGCCGGGATAGGCCGCCGAAACGGCTGTGCTGGTGGTCAGGCCCACCAACAAGCCCAGGGCCAGCGCCACGGTGAGAACAAGACACAACTTCTTCATCTCTCCACCTCCTTCCTTGCCTTACTCGAACTCAAATCCCTTCTCGGCGAACAACTTCAAGCAGACTTCTACCACCTCAGGATCATAAAGGACACCTCTGTTCTGCGAGATCTCCTCCAGGGCCTTATCCAGACCACGAGGTGGTCGGTAAGGTCGGTAAAAAGCCATGGCCTCGACAACGTCAGCTACAGCCAGGATCCTTGCTTCCAGCATAATCTCTTCACCCGATAGCCCTTGAGGATAACCAGAGCCATCCAGCCTTTCGTGATGTTGAAGCACGATTTGGGCCACCGGCCAGGGGAATTCTATCTCCTTCAATATATCGTAACCGATTTGGGAGTGAGCCTGGATCAGACCACGGTGGAGATCGCTTAACGGACCGGGCCTGCCGAGTATCTCAGCGGGTACTCCTATCTTGCCGAGATCGTGAATGAGCCCAGCCATGCGGATTCCATCAACCTGTTCCTCAGGGAGACCCATCTCATTCGCTATGGCACGAGCAAGATCGCTCACCCGCCGTTGATGGCCGGCTGTATAGGGGTCCTTCGTTTCCACCGTCAAGGCCACGGTCTGGATGATTCCTCCCAGGGCTTCTCGCAACTTCTCCAGAGTACGTTGAAGTTCCTCCTCCACCCGCTTGCGCTCGCGGATGTCACGGGCCACGCCCACCACGGCGGACGGGCGTCCATCCTCCTCCCAGATGACGGAGCCGTTGAAGACGACCGGAATCCGCTCGCCCGACTTGGCCACCAGCGTCAGCTCCACATCCCGCGCCGCTCCCTCACGCACTAACTGCGCCAGCCCGGTGCCCTTGAAGAAAACTTCTTCTTCTTCTTCTTCTTCTTCTTCTTCTTCAAAGATAGTGCCAACCGACTGACCAATGATCCCCTCCTCCGCGTAGCCCAGCAGCTCCAGGGCGGCGCGATTCACCACGCGAATGGTGCCATTGGGGTTAGCCACAATGACCGCATCCAGCATGCTCTCCAAGATGCTGGCTTGATAACGATAGTCGCCCACAAGCTCTTCCCCATAAGGGTTGCCTTCTCCCACATATCCCGTCCGAGGCTTTGCTCCCTCGTCCACTTCTACCTCCTCCCCTTATGGTCTGATGTGATTGCAACAGGGCAACGCGCCATAGGCCAGAGTGAAACACTGGCAAAGCGCCTTCTCTTCGGCTCTGATGCCCCTGCGTTTGACGATATACCTGAAAACAGCTTGATGATCGCGAAGCAGGACCTTCAGATCACCATTCTTCGAGCTCGGTCGCAGGTGATCCCTCAGCCGCTTCCTGAGGTTCCTTGCGCTGCCAATGTACACCACCTCACTGGAGCACAGAGGGTAGTCAACCTCCATCTCGGCCAGGGATATCTCATACACGCCAGGGACTTCCGGCGCATTGGCCTTCACCGAAGCCACGTTCAGCGGATAGTGAAAGGAGAAATGGGCCAGCCCGGGCGGATAGGTATGGCTGCTATTCCTGGTATACGACGAAGGCACCCTCATACTCTGGCGACATGCGCTGACCGTGCGCCGCGAGATCAAAACGCCAAATCGCTCTTCCAGCCTTTCTTTGATCCCCTCGTCGGTATAAGCCCCTTCGATGTCGCCTCGCCTGATCTGCTCCTTCTCCTCGTCAAGTATGGCTTCGATTAACCGTTTGTGTACATCGCGAGTACTGGGGAGGAGACCCCGCAGGGGGACGTTCTGGCCCTGAGGACTTAGCACGCTCATGTTGCGTGCGAGCCGGGATATCATACTGTTGTCAACTAACTCCAGTTTGCTGCCGGGCAGCAAGAAGCGACTGCCACTCTGCATTTCGCCTCTTATCCATTCGGCCAGAGCAACCTGGCGCAGCGGCTTCAGGTGCAGTGCATCTCCTGAGGCCAGGTAGTTGCCCTGGTGCTCAGCGATGCCCATCAGTACCATGTGGGTCAGTCTGTTCCTGGTGTTGATGAGCCTCAGTCGTCGCCTCAGCGCCAGTATCTCCTCTTCCTCGGTAGCTGAGAGCGATTGACTTTGTCGCCAGCACCTCATCCCCCCTTCATCAACCAGATATTCCTGCGCCAATCCGGGATGCCGGTAGCTAACGCAAAGACCCTCTTCGTCCTTTCGCAACTGCCCGATGCAATTGGGCGTCAGGACCCCTGCCGGCGCCAGCACTTGAGCCTCCGGAAACAGGTTGGTAGAGATTATACTGGGCGAAAGTTGTGTGAACATGGAGAAGCCTTCCATCTTCTCTATCACCGCCTCATACCTGGCCAGGGGTAGCTTCAGGAACCTGGCCAGAATAATGACGCCAATGAGATGAGCATGGACGGGAACGTATGAGTTGCTCTTTTGTTTTATCTTGATCTATCTTGCATCCTTCCAACAGAAGCGTTCGATGAAGACATCCTTTCCCCACCTCCTTCCTTGCCTTACTCGAACTCAAATCCCTTCTCGGCAAACAACTTCAAGCAGGCTTCTACCACCTCAGGATCATAAAAGACACCTCTGTTCTGCGAGATTTCCTCCAGGGCCCTATCTATGCCGAGAGCCGGTCGGTAGGGACGGAAAGAGGCCATGGCCTCAACGACATCAGCCACAGCCAGGATCCTTGCTTCCAGGAGGACTCCCTCACCCAAAAGCCCTTGGGGATAACCGGAACCATTTAGCCTCTCGTGATGTTGAAGCACGATTTGGGCCACCGGCCATGGGAAGTCTATCGTCTTCAACACGTCGTAACCGACCTGGGGGTGCGCCTTGATCAGACCATACTCGATGTCGTTCAACCGACCGGGCTTGCTGAGAATCTCAGCGGGCACATTGATCTTGCCGAGATCATGAATCAGCCCAGCCATACGAAGTCCCTCGATCCGCTCCTCAGGGAGCCCCATCTCGTTGGCAATGGCACAGGCCAGTTGGGTCACCCGCCGCTGATGACCAGCGGTGTAGCGATCCCTCATCTCGACAGCCGACATCAAGGCACTGACCGTTCCCTCCAGAGTTCTCTGTAATCTCTGGAAACTCTTCTGAAGTTCTTCCTGCGCCCAGGTGTTCTCCAGGGCGATGGCCGCCTGGTTGACGAGGGTCTGGGCAAGCTCGATCTCCGCGGTGGTGAAAGGGCGGAGACGGCGGTCGAAAAGCTCCGCCAGGCCAATGACTTCATTCCTCACGACCATGGGCAGAGCCAGCATGGCTCCCCAGCCCTCCTCCTCCAACAAAGCACGCTCCCACTCGTCAGCCGTGGGATCGTCCAGGCGAACTACCAGTGGCTGACGTTGACGCAACACATGCGCCGTGGCCGGATAATCGCTTAGAGGATAGCTGGCCCCCGCCTCCCTGGGCCAAATCACATCCCCACACTCGGCCAGGGTAACCACCTGCTCCCCAGCCCGGTCCCAACGGGAGATGGCACACCAGTCCACATCCAGGTCGCGCATCGCCCGGATGGCCAGTTGTCGCAAGGCCCGGCCGGAATCCCTTTCGCCCTCTCCCTCCGGCGATTGTACGGAGCTTTGTCGAAGCATTGGGGTCCTTTCCACGATGGGAGCCATCTGCCTGGCCCATGCCTGCCCACGGGCGATCTCCTCTGGACTAAAGGTCCGATTTTGCTCGCCATCATATAGCTCCAGCAGCCCAACGATCCCCTTCTCCCCCGCTATGGGCAAGGCCAGCAGGCTTTTCATCGCCCACTCTTCCAGGAAGACTCGCTCCCTTTCGTCGGTGCTCGGATCGTCAACCCATGCCTGGAACGGTTGGCCGCTGTATAGCGACTGCGCCGTGGCCGGATAATCGTCTAGCCGATAAGTCGCCCCGTCTTCGACGACCTGGACGGCGCTGCTATACTCGGCCAGGGTGTGCACCACGCCCTCTTCCTTATCCCAGATCGAGATCCCACACGCCTCAACGCCGATGGAGAGCGTCATCAACTCGGACACCTTGCTCAGCAACTCCTTCAGGTCGAAAGTGGAGCCGACCATCGCGCCACTCTCCACGAGAATGGCCAGTTCCTGTAATCGCTGCTGAGTTTCCTCGTACAGACGCGCGTTCTCGATGGCCACGGCCGCTTGGCGAGCGATGCTTTGGCAAAGCTTTACCTTCTCCGGAGTGAAAGGGCCGCGCTCCCGGCTCCGTGCCTCACCCAGGGAGATCACACCCAGCACCCGTCTTCCCACACTCAGGGGAACCAGAGCAACTGATTTCTCTCCTTCGGCCAGGATCATGCGACACTCTTCGTCCGAAAGGGCTGATTCCGCCACATCAAGGTGCAAGACAAGCGGCTCGCCGGTCTCAATTACCTCCTTATGACAAGGAGCTACCGCAAGAGGGTATGATTTACCCAGGGTCTCTCTGACTTTCTGGTCCCTGATCGAAGAGGCAACGCGGATAACCAGGCTTTCCTTTGCCCCGTCCAGCAGACTGATGTGGCAGGAAGTAGCCACCAGCGAAGTGGTGATCTGCCGGGCCACCGTTTCCAGGACCTGATCCAGATCGAGGGTGGAAGAGATGGCCGTGCTGGTGTCGAGGAGAAGAGCCAGCTCGCCTGCTCTTCCCTCGGTTTCGGTGAAGAGTCGAGCGGTCTCAATGGCAATAGCCACCTGGTCAGCCAGGGTTTGCAGGGTGACCAAATCGCTCTCATCGAAAGCATCAATCTCCCTGCACTGGACATCTATCGTCCCTATGACCTGGTTCTTGATCCTGATCGGAACACACAACTCTGACTTCGTGTCTGCTATCTCCTCCAGGAGAAGATACATGGGCTCTCCGGAAACATCGTTGGCCAAGAGGGGCTCGCCCGTTCTCGCCACGCAGGCGTTGATTGATCTTGCCTCAACTGGAATCCGCGTGCCTTCGAGGACTCTTCCAGGTCCAGCTCCTGCTCGGGCCACCAACTCATTTGCTTCCTCGTCAAGCAAAAGGATGTAAACGTAGCGATAGCCAAAGGCTTCTTGTAACAAATCAACCATCTGACGCAGCAACTCATCCAGGTCGAGGATAGAGGCGATCTGTCGCCCAATCTCGCTCACTGTGGCCAACTGGGCCGCTCGACGCTCCAATGCCTCCTCTGCCTGCTTGCGCTCGGTTATTTCCTGCTGAGCCTGCTCATACAGCCGTGCATTCTCGATGGCAATGGCAGCCTGGCTGGCTAACATGGCTACCAAACCCAGGTCGTCTTGACTGAAGACTGGCTTTCCCACGTTGTTTATCGCCGTCAGGGTGCCGATCACCTTGTCCCCAACGAGCAGTGGAGCCACGGCTATGGACTTGCCCCTCTCGCGTTCGCTTCTGGTCCTTTGCAAGGCAAGTCCGGTGTTGCGTGGGTCGGTGAGAACATCCTCAGAGATAGTGGGGGTTCTCTCCCTGAGAGCCCAGCCACTGATGCCGTCCTGGACCTCCTGATAGGTGAAGTCTTCCACCTGGTCAGGAGCAAAGCCAAAGCCTACCGCCTTGGTCAGCCTCCCTGCCTTCGTATCTACCAGTAGGATCAGGCTTTTGTCGGCTCCGGTCAGCCGGGCCGAGCGCTCGGCAATGAGTTGCAGGAGCACATCCAGTTCCAGGATCAGCGTGATGTCCGTGCCCGTCTTGTACAAAGCTGCCAACTTGTCACTGTGCCGTTTGGCCTCCTCGTAGAGCCGGGCATTCTCGACGGCGATGGCTGCCTGTGACCCGATGATCATGGCCAGGTTCACTTGCTCGTCGGCAAACCCCTTTCCTTCCTCCGCATGGTCAAGCCCCATCACGCCGATCGGTTGCCCCTTGCTGATCATCGGCACGACCAACAGGCTCTTGATGTTAAAGGATTCAATCCAGTATCGCGGCAATGACGACGCGAGGACATCGGGGATGAAAAGGGGCCAGCCCTCCCGGAGCACCTGCTGAACCTCTGGTACTTCGGCCAACGGCCTGGGATATAGTCTATCCATAAAGAGTTGCCACATCTTCTCATCCACCGTGCCGGAAGCGAACTGGGACATGGCAGGGATCAGGGTCTTCCCCTCATCGTCCAGGAGGAGAATGGTACAGCGGTTGGCGCCGCAAACCTGGGCCGCCCGCTGGGCCACCGGCCTGAGAACCCCTGTCATATCCAATGTGGAATTGATGGTGTTGGCAACATCGAGGAGAAGGCTGCTTTCCTGAGCGCGCTGCTGCTGGGTGGCGTACAGCCTGGCGTTCTCAATGGCGGCAGCGGCGTGGTCGGCGAAGGCACGCAGGGCCTCGGCGTCGGCCTGGGTGAAGAAGTTGGGTGTGGCACTGTCCACGTTGAGGAAACCGATCACCTCGCCCCGCACAGCAATGGGCGCGGCCGCATACGACCGCAGCCACTTTTGCACCGGCAGGTCCACCCAGCCTGGATAGGTGGCCGTATCGGGAATGGCTATCGGCTCCTGATTCTCCAGCATTTGCTGGAGGTTGGGCACTTCGGGGATACGAAAGACGATCGTTGAGATAAACTCCTCAGCGCTGAACCGCTCGTAGCCGCGCCAGCGGGCAACATACGCCTCGTTGCCCTCAATGAGCATGATATTGGTGGCATCATTGGGGACAACGCGACTGACCTGCTGCAAGATGCGGTCTAGCACCTGAGTGGGATCTAGGGTGCTCGTGACGACAGCAGCCGCCTCCCTCAGCGCTTTGTTCAAGGCACGCTGCTCCCGCTCAGACTCGAAGAGGCGGGCGTTGCGGATAGCAATGGCCGCCTGGGTAGCGAAAAGGCTCAGCAGCTCGGCATCAGTCAGAGAGAAAGCGTGCGGAGAATCCGCGTCTACCTCCAGCACCCCCAGGAACTCTTCGCGCCAGCGAACCGGCACGCCCATCACAGCAGTGAAAGAGTAGCCCTCCCAGCCGTCCGCCCGCCCCTCCCACTGGTGATAGTCGTTCACAATGAGCGGCTGGTCAGTCTCCCAGACCTTGCCACACACGCCCTCGCCCGGACGGAGGATGCTCCCCATTCGGGCCGGATCAAGGCCGATAGACACTGTCCACTCCAGCACATCCTGCTCTGGCCGGTGGAGATAAAGCCCCCCTGAGGTTCCCCCCAGCAGTTCAATGGCCCGCCGGGTGATGGAGTAGAGAAGTGCATCCAGGTCCAACTCGGCAGCGAGTTCCAGCCCTACCTGTCGCAGTGCCTCCAACTGTGCCGTGCGCTGCCGGACCTCCTCCTCCCCCCGCTTGCGCTCAGCCAGTTCTTGCTGAACCGCTTCGTACAGCCGCGCATTCTCGACGGCGATGGCCGCGTGATTAGCGAATAGAGTCAGCAATTCCAGATCAGTTGGCGTGAAGCGACGGCTTTCCACATTGTGCAAGACGTGGATCACCCCTGTCACCTGACCCTGCCAGATCATCGGTGCACTGAGCACGGCGGTGAAAGGCTGCTCATCTTCGTAGACATCGGCCCGTCCATTCCAGGTGCGATAGTCATCAACGATCAGCGGTTCCCCGGTCTGGGCCACAGTACCAGCCGCGCCCTCACCGTACTTGAGCACCGTGCCGGTGTAATCCCCTGGGGTGTTGTAGCTCACCACGCAGCGGGCTTCCTCACGATCCGGATCGCATAGATACAGACCGCCGCCTAGAGCGTCTAGCAGTTGCGCAGCCCGCTCGACGATAGCCTGGAGCAAGGTAGGTAAATTGTGCGGAGCAGTGATCTCGAGCACCGTTGCCTGGAGCGCGGCCAGTTCTTCGGCCCGGCGGCGCAGCGCCTCCTCCACTTTTCTACGCTCGGCTAGCTCTTGCTGAGCCCCCTCATACAGTCGGGCGTTCTCGATAGCAACGGCTGCCTGGTTGGCGAAGGCCACGGCCAGTTCGGCCTCCTCAGCAGTGTAAGGCTGCACCTCCGCCCGATCCACAGAAATCATGCCGATGACCTCATCCTTAACCATCAGCGGCACGCCCAACCAGGATCGAATGTGACCTGACTCGTAGGTATCCGACTCGTTCCCGAAATGTGGATAATCCTGGACGACGTCCTCAATGGCAAGCGGCGCCCTGGTGGCGAGCACGTGACGGTTGGGAAATTTGGAGTCGAGTGGGAAGATCAGGCCCATCACTTTTTCTGGCTTCTCAAATTCCTGGCAAGCGACGACCTCCAAATTCCCATCCTGCAACCGTTGAACCGATGCGCTGTCGTATGGGATCACCCGTCGTAGTTGTTGCAGGATGAGGCCAAGCACTTCATTGAGCTCCAGGGTGGAACTGAAGACAGTGGATGCCTGGCGCAAGGTCTCCGCGACGTAGCGGCGCTCCTGCTCGGCCTCGTACAGCCGAGCGTTCCCAATAGCAACAGCCGCATGGTCGGCGAAGGCACGCAGGGTCTCAGCATCTTCCTGGGTGAAGAAGCCTGGGGTCGTGCTGTCCACATTGAGGAAACCGATCACCTCTCCGCGCACGACGATGGGCGCGCCCGCATACGAGCGCAGCCAGTCCGTCACCGGGATGCGCACCCAATCTGGGCTGTTGGCCGTATCGGGGATGGCCAGGGGCTCCCGACTGCACACCATTTGTTGGAAGCCTGACACCTCGGAAATGTGACATACGATTGCTGAGATGAACTCCTCTGCGCCAAAGCGCTCGTAGCCGCGCCAACGGACGACACGCGCCCGGTCGCCCTTGATGAGCATGATGTTGGCGGCGTCGTTGGGAACGACGCGACTGACCTGCTCCAGGATGCGATCCAACACCTGGTCGGGATCCAGGGTGCTGCTGATGACGGCAGCCGCCGCCGCCAGTGCCTCAGACAAGTCACGCTGCTCGTGCTCCCCTTCGAAGAGGCAGGCATTGCGGATGGCGATGGCCGCCTGGGTGGCGAAGAGGCTCAACAGTTCGGCATCGGCCGAGGAGAAGGTGTGCGGGGCCTCCGCAAGCACCTTCAACACCCCCAGGAACTTCTCCCCCCAGTAAACCGGCACCCCCACGACCGCCGTGCGAGGATAATCCTCGTGGATGGTCACCCGCCCTTCCCACTGCCGGTAGTCGTCCACGATGAGCGGCTCTCCTGTCTCCCACACCGTGCCGGAGAGGCCCTCCCCCCGCTGGAGGATGGTCTCTATGGGCACCAGGTCAGGACCAACGGCCATCACCCACACCAGCACATCCAGGTCTGGCCGGTACAGGTAGAGCCCGCCTGCGGTGCCCCCCACCAGCTCAATGGCCCGGGAGACGAGAGAGTGCAAAAGGGAATCCAGGTCTAGCTCAGCGGTGATCTCCAGCCCCACCTGTCGCAGTGCCTCCAACTGGGCAGTGCGCCGACGGATTTCCTCCTCTGCTCGCTTGCGTTCGGTGATATCAACAAAGGTGCCGACGACACCCTCAAGCACGCTATCCTCGCTCATGAGCGGCGTAGCGCTAACGTTGATCCACGAGACGGAGCCATCTGGCCGCTTGACGCCCATCACTACGTCTTGCACCAGACCTTTTTCCTTCATCGCGCGGGGGCCAGCCATTTCCTCCGGCGGCATTGGCGTTCCATCGGGACGGAGGATCCCCCACTCTGAAGCAACGTAATTGCGGCCTTCGATTTCAGAACGACTGAGCCCCAGGATGCGCTCCGCAGCAGGGTTAGCCCGGACAATCTGACCATCTGGAGCAATCAGAATCACGCCTTCTGCTATCGTATCGAACAAACTCCGAAAACACTCCTCGCTCCCCTGCAGTACCTCCTCAGCCCGCCTACGCTCGGTGTCCACCGCTTCCAATTCCGCAACCCGTCGGCGCAATGCCACCAACTCATTCATCAATTGCTCTTCCGCCTTATGCTGATCTTTCACCTTCTACAACCCTCTCGCCTTCCATGCCCTCCGAGCCAGAATAGCCGCCACAGCAAAACATAGTAACCCTCCTGCCCCAAAGAGCAGTGGGACAAAGAAAGGAACTGGCCCTATGTCTGAAGCACCATCTAGCAACCAGAGGGTCCATCGCACACACCAAACACCAGGTATGGACAACACCAAAGCAGAACACAAATACATCAAGGGACTTTTGACCTCTCCCGCAAACAGGTGCCCAGCCATGGTAAAGAGTAGCACTGCCCCCAGGGCATAAGACACCCCTTCCATCGGCCCATTGCTCCAGGCAGGCGCACTGTCAACAAATTCCCAGGCCAGCACGATGCCGACCAGGGCCAGGAAAGCTCCCAGAACAATTCGAGCTATGCGCGCTTTTCTTGCTAGTGACAATAAACTGATCACCGTCAAATCATACGGGTGTGGTCAAAACTTGTGGTAGGGATGACGTGCCAAACTGGTTTGGCTTTAGTCATTCCTAGCGATTGAAGTCGCTACTACCTTCCATAGACTTTGGCCACACTCAAATCATACTGCCGCTGGTACATCTGGCTATAGAGGCCGCCTCGGGCCAGGAGTTCATGGTGATCACCCACCTCGACGATGCGGCCATCTTCCAGGGCAATGATTTTGTCCGCGTGGCGGATGGTGGACAGGCGATGGGCGATGACCAAAGCAGTGCGCCCCTCCAGCACCTTCTCCAACGCTTGCTGGATCAGATACTCGGCCTCGGCGTCTACGGAGGAGGTGGCCTCGTCGAGAATGAGGATACGAGGATCGGTCAGGATGGCTCGCGCCAGCGCCAGACGCTGCTTCTGCCCACCGGATAGCCTGACCCCTCGCTCGCCGATCTCGGTGTCGTAACCCTGCGGCAGATTCACGATGAACTCGTGGGCATAGGCCGCCTGCGCGGCAGCGATCATCTCATCCTTGCCAGCATCCGGTTTGCCATAGACGACGTTGTCGCGCACCGTCCCGTTGAACAAAAAGGTGTCCTGCAACACCACGGCGACCTGCTTGCGGAGGGAGGCCAACCTGACCTCTCTGACGTCGAGGCCCTCAACCGTGACCCGACCGCTGATGGGATCGTAGAAGCGGGGGATCAGGTTAGCGATACTGGTCTTGCCTGCCCCGCTGGGTCCGACCAGAGCCACCACCTCCCCAGGCCGCATCTGGAAGCTGACATCGCGCAACACTTCCTCGCCCGTGCCATAGCGGAAGGAGACCCCCTCAAAGGCAATGGCTCCCTGGATGGCGAGCAACTCGATAGCATCAGGCGCGTCCTCGATCTCTGGCACAGTATCCAGCAACTCGAACACCCGCCCACCAGCAGCGATGGCCTGCTGTACCATGTTGTCGGTTTGAACCAGCCGGTTGATAGGCTCGTAGAAAGAAGACACATAGGAGATAAAGGCCACCAGCCCACCCACGGTCAGCATCCCACTGAAAACGCGATACGTGCCGAAGCCCAGGACAATGGCCATCCCCAGGGAAGCCAAAAAGCCCACGGTCGGGAAAAAAGAGGACCAATAGCGAATGCCCTTGATGCGCTCTTCGTAGTACCGCGTACTGTGTCGGGTGAAGCGGTCCAGCTCGTGCCGCTCCTGTCCAAAGGCCTGGATGACACGGATACCGGAGATGTTGTCCTGCAATTCGGCGTTGATGTCGCCCAGCCGGTCGCGGATCTGGCGGTAGATGGGGCGCACTCGGGTGTTGAACAAACGCAGGGCCACAGCCAGAATGGGAACCGGCAGCAAGGTCAGAGCAGCTAGCTGCCAATCCAGAGCGAAGAGGATGATGGCCGTCCCTACCAGGCGCAACAGGTCAACGAGGAGGAATCCGGTAGAGTGGGTAACGAAATCCTCTAATGCGTTCACATCGTTGGTGATGCGCGACATGATCTCCCCCGTCTGCTGATTCTCGAAGAAGGAGATAGACAGACGTTGCAGGTAGTCATAAAGGAGAACCCGGAGATCGAGGATGAACTTCTCCCCCAACACGTGTCTGAGATACAGGTCAACACAGCGTAGAAACTGGGTCAGGGCATAAATGGCAATCAGCACCAGAACCAGCGCAGGCAGCCGGTCGAGCAGTCGCTTGCCGACCACATCGTCAATGATCTGTCTCTGGAACAGCGGGGGCAGCAAATTGAGGATGGTGAGGAGCACCAGGCAGATCGTACTCGCTACCACCCAGCGCCAGTATGGTTTTAGGTACTTTACAAGACGGAGAAAAACCTTCATAATCTCTGAACAAAATCCTCTCGTCCGCGTGAAACGCGGGGGTAAAACGTAAAGCGTGAAACGTAATCTCGCTCTGCCTCGGTGATGTGCATAGGCTGGCGGATGCTGGCGGCGATGATCTCGGCGTCGAGGCCGTAGGTGTCGAAGAACTCCGCTCACACCACCCCATTATATCCTCTTTTGCCATTTATCGCAACCTCGCCTAGTCTGGATTTGCAGGATTTGCGGATTCCTCTTCAGTCCAGGTCACTTGATCCGCAAACCCCGCCGCTTGCCCTGAGCCGGTTGAAGAGACCCATTGTCTTAACACTATGCAAAAAGCCCAAAACCTGGTATAATATGGGCCAGAAGAGAATAGGGAGGGTTGACATGAGAAAACAAAGGTTCCCATTGCCTAGCGGGAGAACGCTGATTGTCGTCGTGGTACTGTTCGTGGCTCTGATCCTGGCATCCTCCGGCTATGTCCAGGTCGAATACGGCACAGTGGGACTGGTCACTCGCTTCGGAGCAGTGACAGGGAGAGTCCTGCGCCCTGGCCTGAATTGGAAGATACCCCTCATTGAGAGTGTATTAGCCTACCGCACCCAGGAGATCGTCTACCAAACTGTTGAGGAGGGAGAGTCCCAGGCGGACTACGTGGACTACCCCACCGATACCACTACCGCCGATGGGCAGCAGATCATCCTGAAATATTCCATCCGTTTCCGTATTG
>CAZQDO010000021.1:0-23151 GCA_964592085.1 uncultured Anaerolineae bacterium
CACGGATGCGGCCAGGCCCCTCGGCAGGATGAGCCTCGCCGCGCGGCGGCTGTTCCCGCTCCGGGTTCCGGGGCTGCGACTTGATTTTATGCAAAGTTATGCTATAATAAAACTATGGGTTGGTCTAGAGCGCCACGTGCGCTTCAGACGCACGTTGAGAGAAGGAGACACGACATGCGGCGACAGATCGACGACTTTTTGGTCTATCTCAAAACAGAGAAAAACTGCTCCGATAACACCATTTCGGCTTACCGGAATGACCTTACCCAATTCCTGCACTTTGCCTCGGATGAGGTCCGAGACTGGAGCGAGGTCGGCAAGCCGGCTTTGGTCGCCTATGTCAGTTTCCTCAAAGGACGCAAATACGCCTCCTCTACCGTCGCTCGCAAGGTTGCGGCAGTCAAATCCTTCTTTCACTTTATGCTGGATACAGGGATCCTGAAAGACGACCCGACAGCCACGTTGGACTCTCCCAAGGTCAAGAAACGGCTGCCCAAGATCCTGTCCCCCGACGACATCGAGGCGCTTTTAGACGAACCGGGCACATCTGCGGACCCCAAGTCTCTGCGCGATAAGGCGTTCCTGGAACTCCTTTACGCAACGGGGATGCGGGTCAGCGAGTTGGTTTCACTGGACGTAGGTAATGTCAAGCTGGAAAAAGGTGTCGTCTCCTGTACGAACCGTTCGAACAAGCAGCGCAGCCTGCCCATCTCGGAACGAGCGGTGCAGGCGCTGCGCCTCTACCTGGAGCGAGGCCGGCCGGCGCTTCTGAGAAACGGCGAAGACGCGCTCTTTTTGAACCACCGCGGGCATCGGTTGACTAGGCAGGGCCTATGGCTGATCATCAAGAGTCACGTGGAGGCCGCTGGGCTGGACGTAGAAGTGACGCCCCACACGTTACGCCACTCTTTCGCCACCCACCAGCTCAATGATGGGGCCTCGCTGCGGGACGTGCAGAAACTGCTGGGGCACGCCAATATCTCGACGACGCAGATCTATACTGAGGTCCACTCGACCAGCGAGGAAGCGGAATCGGAAGTCAGCTAGCAGCCTGCTAGAGAAGCCGGGTTTCTGAACGTTCTGTCGACCAGCCGCTAGCTGCCTGCCGCAGTGGTCCATCGCCCGCGCAAGTGACTGCGCGGGCCTTGCGTCTCTTTTTAAGGATCGTTCTTTCATGGATGTCAACGTCTTCCCGACCACGAGTCAGCTCGACCAGGCTGTGGCTTTTGTCCGTGAGCGGGCCAGCTTCCGGCCCAAGGTTGGCATAGTCCTGGGATCCGGCCTGAGTTCCCTGGCAGACGCAGTGGAGCAGGCCACAACCTTGCCATACGCATCTATCCCTCATTTCCCATCCCCCACCGTGGTAGGACACTCGGGGCATCTTGTCATCGGCCAGCTCGAAGGACACGCTGTGCTGGTCATGCAGGGCCGCGTCCACTTTTACGAAGGGTACACGATGCAGGAGGTGACCTTCCCGATGCGCGTGATGGGCGCGCTGGGCATGGATACCGTGATGATCACCAACGCTGCCGGAGGGATAGCCCCGCATTTTGCGCCGGGTGACCTGATGCTGATCGCCGATCACATCAACTTTGTTGGCTTTGGGGGGCGAAATCCCTTGATCGGCCCGAACGACCCACATCTTGGGCCGCGGTTTCCCGATATGTCACAGGCATACGACCCGGCCCTGAGGGAAACCGCCCGCCAGGTTGCGGCAGAAGTGCAGATCCCACTGCACGAAGGGGTGTATGCCTTTCTTGCCGGCCCTTCTTTCGAGACGCCATCCGAGATCCGCTTCCTGCAATCGAACGGCGTTGACGCGGTAGGCATGTCTACAGTCCCGGAAGTGATCGTGGCCCGCCACATGGGTATACGGGTGCTGGGCATCTCGGGGATCACCAACGTACACTCTACAGATCGCGCTAGACCACGAGAGACCAGTCACGAGGAAGTTTTGGAGACCGGACGCGTCATTACTCCTCGTATGGCTGCTCTCATACGGGGTGTGTTAAAGCAGCTATGACTATCATCCTTCGTTTACTTGCCAAGTATTCACTGTGGATCTATATTCTATGTGGCATCGGAATGGTTTTCTACCTGCGCGCCGCCCTGGGCGCCAGGCGCGAAGGCGGCCAGGCTATCTTTTCGCTGGAGCGAGAGACTGCGGCAGGCCGGGTCTACCGCTCCTCAGGCATGATCCTTTTGCTCCTGCTGATCGTCATCGGCGTCTACGGCCTCTCTCACTATGTAGAGATTCCAGCCACCAGCATCACGAGTCCTGTCGAGTCACCGACGCCCACGGCAGAAGCTGCAACCCCTACCAGGCTGGCCCTGACTCCCACCCCTGGTGAGTCGACCCCTACGGCAGAACCCACTGCTACCCGGCGCCCTCGAGCCACGGTCATCGCGCCACCGGAGGTGGTGCAGAACACGCCCACCGCTGTCGTTGTCCCGCCAAGCTGCCCTCACCCGAACGTCAGTGTCTTGCAGCCCGGGGCCAACCAGGTCATTAACGCTGGCATCGAGGTCAGGGGAACGGCCCAGAAGGAGCTCTTTGATCGCTACGAGTTCAAATTCCAGAGCCGTGATCTTGCGGGCGATGATTGGCACTGGGTCGAGACCTTTCAGACACCCGTCGAAAATGGCGGCCTGGGATTCTGGCAAACGGCGCACCTGCCGCCCGGCAACTATCGCTTCATGCTGATCGTCATCGACAAGACCGGGAACTCGCAGGAATGTGTCGTCCCGGTCGTGATCCAGCACTAGTGGCTGCATCCTTGACGTGTGCGCCTGTCAGCATGGGCCCTGCCCAGGCACCCAACAGGAGCCCGGGTAGATTTTTCCTCCCAAAAGTGCTATAATAAGATCAATCCAGCATCAAGGCAGGATAGAAAATGAGAAGCCCAGCAAGCCTCCGTCATCTCAGAGAGAAAGGGGATGAGTTATGGGTACGGGTGACTCATTGAAGCGCGTGGAGATCCTGATCGGTCTGACTGATGAACAGCTTGCTCGTGTTGCAGCCATTTGTGAGACGAAAACCTACGGCGATCAAGATATCATTGTCCGCGTGAACGAACCGAGCGACGAGATATATGTCATCCACAAGGGCAGCGCCGAGGTCGTTCTCTCCGGGGGGCACGTTACGGCTGAATCACTGGCTGCGCCCGGCCCACGGGCGGTGATTTCGATGGGCCAGGGACAGATCTTTGGTGAAATGGCCCTTATCGACATGGGGCCTCGTTCCGCAACCGTACGTTGTACGGGTAACAAGACAGAGCTTTACGTGATCCACCGGGACGACTTTATCCGGCTTTGTGAGCAAGACTCTGACCTGGGCTACAAGGTCATGCGCAACCTGGCGGCCGATCTATCCTTCAAACTGCGACACCGTAACCTGTCGTGGAGCACTGGCTGAGGAGGTGCCAACGTGATCTACAAGGTGAGTTTCGTTGTCCAGGGAGGAACGCATCCGGGCGGCATTCGCAACCTCGAAGAACGGCCAGGAGTTGGAGACGTGTTTGCCATCGGGAGCCAAGAGTTCGAGATCGTAGAAGTGCTAGAGATCATCCCATCCAGGGGAGATTTTGCCTACTTGCACGCGACGTGCCGTCCGGTTGAACGAAAAAAGGCGATCAAGTAATAGGTGCCGCGCCCACGCGACGAGCGAGTGCCGATCGAGAGGGCACGTCTTGAGCCCGCGGGCTTCCGCCTGGCACGCCGTGGCCGGGCAGCGTGTAAGAAACCATAGCAGCAAGGAACGACAAAACATGGAAGCAAATCCTGAACACGCCAAGAAATACCCCTGTCCGCAATGCAACGCGGAGCTGGTCTATAGCGCATCCAAGCAGCGGATGATCTGCAACCACTGCGGCTATGAAGCTCCGGTCTCGGAAGCCGGCTCGATGACCGAAGTACATACTCGAACCCAGGTGGACCAAGCCGCCATGCAAGTCGTCGAGGAGCACGATCTCAGTCAGGGGCTGCAGGTGGCGGCCAAGGAAGAAGGGTGGGGCGCCGAAACGAGGAGCTTCAAGTGCAATAGCTGCAATGCGACGATCGCCGTCGAGCCGAACGTGACGGCGACGGTTTGCCCCTTTTGCGGCTCGCATCACGTGCTGGCCCAGGAGCAGAGCACGAGAGTCATCAAGCCCGAATCCGTGCTGCCCTTCCAGGTCGACCAGAAAACGGCGGTCCAGAAATTTCGCGCGTGGCTGGGCAGGGGATGGTTCCGTCCGAACGCCGTAAAGCAGATTGCTGCCAACGCCGAAGCGCGGCTGCAGGGTGTCTACCTCCCCTTCTGGACATTCGATGCCCAGACGTTTTCCCGTTGGCAGGCCGAGGCCGGCTACCATTACTATGTGACAGAACGGTATACGGTCAATGTGAACGGCAAGTCCCAGGTCCGCACGCGCCAGGTCCAGAAGACTCGTTGGAAGCCCGCCTCGGGCACGCACACCGAGTTTTTCGACGACGTATTGGTCTATGCTACCCGCAGCGTCAAGGAAAGCATTCTGACCCACATTTACCCTTTCGAGACCGCCAAGCTGGTACCCTACCAGCCTCAATACCTGGCCGGATGGCGGGCGGAGGAATACCAGGTCGGCCTGGAGGAAGGGTGGAAGAGCGCTCAGGAGATCATCCGGGACCGGCTGCGAGACGCGTGCGGGCGGGAGGTGCCCGGAGACACCTATCGAAACTTGCGGGTCCAGACGCAGATGAGCGATACGACCTTCAAGCACACCCTGCTGCCTGTGTGGATCGCATCCTACCGCTACGCAAACAAGGTGTATAACTTTATGGTCAACGGGCAGACCGGCAAAGTCAAGGGTGAGGCACCGATCTCGTGGTGGAAGGTCCTGCTGACGGTGTTGATCGTCCTGCTCTTGACGGCTTTGATCTTTGGAGGGATGCTGCTCTTTAACCAGCTCCTGGGGAATCAGGGCACCTCTTTACTGCACCCAACGTTACAGTGGATAGCGGCAATCACCCCGATCACCCTGTCGGTGGTCTGAGCGAGAGATTGAGCCCTGGCCTGTATGATTGGCCGCTACAATACACGAGAGGAGAGAGAAATGCGATATGTTACCGTGATCCTGTCTTGCCTTGCCATCTTGCTGGCAGGTTGCCGGGCTCCCCAGACAGTGATCGTTACCCAGGAAGTCGTGCAGACCGTCGAGGTGACACGTGTCGTTGTCGCGACACAGGAGGCCATCGCGGCCGCGCCTACCTTCACGCCGTACCCGACGTACACACCGTACCCAACTTATACGCCGCCTCCTACCCCGACAGCGGTACCTTCTCCAACGCCCACCGTCGGGGCGACGGCGACCGAGACTGCCACTCCGACCAGCGTACCGACACAGACGCCGGTCCCGGCTTCCACGCGCCCGCCTGCCACGCCCACGCCGGCCGTCCCGCCGACTCCGGCCATGCAGCGGCTCCCGGACACGGACCCGGCCCCACCGTTTACCATCATGATCAGTGCGAACCGTGCCGAAGCCAACAGCACGTACAAGGTGACCGGCCTCATGCGCAACGACGGCTCGCAAGCGTATGAAGCCATCGGCATCGTGGCTACCTTTTTCGACGACGAAGGATTCAGGCTTGGCCCGGTGGATGCAGACGTAGGCTGCCTGCTGTTGGGGCCGGGCGAGGAATGTCCTTTCAGCGTCGAGATTCCCGCGCGAAGGGTGCTTTCCTTCTTGCTGCACCCTGCAGGCCGTCCTACAGGCCGCCAGTCGGTTCCGGCTGCAGTGAGCAACGTCGGCCTGTCCTACGAAGGAGCCGAAAGCGTACGCATCACCGGCACTGCGACCAACAAGAACCCCTTCAAGATGAAAAACGTGGTCGTCGCCGGGGTGCTCACTGACGGCAGCGGGCAGATCGTCAGCCTGGGAAGCGCGTACGTGCTGCAGGAGGACATCGTACCCGGTGCCTCTGTGCGATTTGACCTCCGCATTCAACGCCAACCCTTTGTCCACTATCGCCTGTACGTACAGGCGGAAAGAGATTGGGAGTAAAGAGCAATGGCCGTGATTACGATCTCTCGAGAACTGGGCAGCCAGGGAGACCGCGTGGTCGATATCCTATGCGACGCGCTGGGTTACTGTCGCGTGGACAAGGCTGTCCTTTCACAAATAGCCGAGGAAGCGGGCATAGACGTCAAGGCTGTCCTGGCGAAAGAGGTATCTGTTAGCCAGAAACCAAAGCTGATCAGCGACCAGATGACCTCTTTGTACGGGCGCGCGCCCACGGCCTTTTCCAAGAAGACGAGCATGGACGACCAGACCTATGCCCGCGTCGTGCGCGAAACGACGGAGCGGTTTGCCCGCCAGGGCAATGCGGTTATCATCGGGCGTGGCGGCCAGGTGATCTTGCGCGATTGGCCTCAAGCGCTGCACGTCCACCTCTACGCACCCCCAGAGATACGCACTATGCGCTTGATGGAAAGCCTCAAGATCTCTGAGCTCGAAGCCAAGCGGCGTATCAGCGCATCGGATGAGCAAAAACGGCAATACATCCGCAACATGCACCAGAACGCCAACTGGAAAGACCTCAAGTACTATCACCTGGCGATCAACACCGGCTCCATCTCGCCCGAGGTTGCCGCACAGATCATCATCCTGGCTACGCAGCACATAAGCGCCTGACCCGCCCCTGGCCGGGCCGGTACCGTTTGCTCGAGCACTGCTGGGCACGAGGTCAAGCCCTCGTGCCCGCTTTGGCATGGCCGCCGCGCCTGGCGCGGGATCTGCCGCTGCTTCCGCTGCCTGCAGGCATGCGCACGTGGTTTGCCTTTCCAGGCCATTGCGGCAAGATGCTGGGGCCAATCAGAGGGGGCTGATCATGTCTCGTGACAAATGCGGCCGGCGGGCAGAACCAACGATACGCCTCGGCATCAGCACCTGCTTGCTGGGGGAGCGGGTCCGCTACGACGGTGGGCACAAGCTCGATCCTTTCCTGGTGAATGACCTGGGTCGCTACGTCGAGTGGGTACCGGTGTGTCCAGAGGTCGAAGCGGGCCTCTCTGTTCCGCGCGAATCGATGCGCCTGGAAGGGGATCCAGCCGACCCGCGCCTCGTTGCGCCCAGGTCAGGCACCGATTACACGGACCGGATGAAGGCCTGGGCGACCAAACGTGCCGGCGAGCTCGCCGCGCTCGATTTACACGGCTTTGTCTTTAAAAAGGACTCGCCTTCGTCGGGCCTGTTCCGTGTCAAAGTGTATAACGAGCACGGTATGGCGCAGAGAAATGGTACGGGCCTATTTGCTCGTGAGGTCGCCAAGCGCTTCCCCCTGCTGCCGCTGGAGGAGGAAGGTCGCCTCAACGACGCGCGCCTGCGCGAGAATTTCATCGAGCGGGTGTTCACCTATTACCGCTGGACGCAGCTCCTCGACCAAGAGCCGACGCCCGGCGGCCTGGTCCGGTTCCACACCGCCCACAAGCTAACGCTCATGGCCCACAGCCCCAGGCACTATACCGAGATGGGCCGCCTCGTGGCCCAGGCCGGCAAGCTGCCACGGGAGGAGCTGGCAGCCAGGTATGGTGCCCAACTGATGGAGGGCCTCAGTGTGATGGGCACGCGCGGCAAGCACGTCAACGTCCTACAGCACCTGATGGGCTACGTCAAGAACGACCTTTCGAGTGCGGACAAGCAGGAGCTGCTGGCCCTCATCGAGGACTACCGCCAGGGGCTGCTGCCGCTGATCGTGCCGCTGACGCTGCTCAAGCATCATCTCAAGCGATACCCTGTGCCCGAGTGGGCGCACCGGCAGGTGTATCTGCATCCCTACCCCAAGGAGCTGATGCTGCGAAATCATGTATAGATTGAGGATGCAAACCGCCACGGATGCATGCAGTACATCAGGTCTGGACTATCTGCCAAAGAGTTCCGGTAGCTTGACAGTACCAAGGCGGTTGCCCGCCTACCCTGACTACGTTGTTACCTTGAGGCCTGCCCGAGAACCGTTGATTGACACAAGCAATTACGAGATCGAAGAAGACTTGCTCGAAGCCGTCTCAGAATCAACCAAGATTGGTGGTGTCCCGCTATGGCTTCAGGGCAGCGAAGTGCCAGTATGTCCTGCATGTGGGGGCCCATGGAGTTCGTCGCACAGATAGGCGCGGAGCTGGATGGCCCTCTACCAGCCGATCCACAGCAATGGGATAACGAGAAGTTCCGATTCTTGCAGTTTGGCGATGCAGGAATAGGCTACTTGTTCATTTGTGAAAACGAGTGTGGGACGGACGGCGCGGCCTTCCTCTGGCAGTGCACATAATGCCCACATCAGCACTGAGCACTCGAAAACTGAGTCACTACGGCTCTTGGGTGTGAGGTGCTTTGATCCGAATGCAAGATGTCAGCATGAACGGAATTTGTCGTTTGTGTCCCGTCTTACAAGACTGGACTTTGGCCATTTAGGTTGAGTAACATGCCACCTGGAGCAAGGAAAACAGGGCAGTTCGTGGGATTAGAAGCAGGTTGGGGTTGCGGGACGATGTGCTGCAATTCAGGTAGCGCCACAGGTCACCCCGGACAGCAGCCAGGGCATCGATGAAGGTTGCCTCCTCCTTAACGTACCAGCAGGTTTGCCTAACCAGGATGGATGCTGGATGCAACACCTTGGCCATCAGCACTACGAGGCTGAACAGGCCGAAGAGGCAGGGTAATGACTTGCTCACATGAGTGAGCGTGGAACGAATCAGATCCCGAAACCAGCCCTTGTATCTGATCTTGGGCCCGCGTCGGCGCTCCAACGTATCGTCGATGACAAGGAGTAAAGGCAACCCAGGCGGCAGCAGGAGATGAATGATCAAACCCAACAGCAGTCTGCTCAACAACCAGGGCGACCAGCGAGCACGATTGAGGACGCGGTGGTGGTTGGTAAAGTGCTGGTTGTTCGCCAGCCCTATGGCGCGAAGCGCGGCGGCAACCGTACGGCGGCCGGGAGCCAGGATCGTTCCATAGAGCAAAACCATTGCATTGACAAGAGTTGGCACGGTGAATGCTTTGGCAAATACTGAAAGCAGTTGTATAATCTCCTGGGTCGCCAGGGTCACCCTGTTGACGACGTGATCCTCCCTACCCGGTCCAGCCTCGATGGCCTGATGCAACAGGCCATCCCCCTGCTCGCTGCCACGGTAGCAAGATCATGGAGTTCACCCGCCAGGCGAACATCAAGGAGGAGATCTTTTCCCTATTTCTCCTCGGCGTCTTTCAGCAGATCGACAGCCCGCGATTTGCTTCGAATGCCCAACGCTAAGTCGTCTTGTGTTCATCACCGACTGTGTAACAATCGTTGCTATAGGTTCCCAGTCTCGCAAGGGTAGCGAGATAGCGTCTGCGCGAGGTTCCTTGGGGGCACGGAAACTACACCGATCAGTCGAGCTGCGCAGCGACCGACGTGCTGAATAGCCTTGCGATGGCTACGACGCTTACTCTGTTCCGGAATTTGCAGCAGAGACATATTAGCGGCCAGCACTTGAGATGTCGGACCTCTAGAGGGACCAGGAGAAAAGAGCGACACAAATGGGGAGGAGGGTGTGTCTATGCCTCGAGCGGCGATGCCTTCACCTGGTGGAACGCCCCATTCTACCTGCCCCAAGGCTCGACCTTGCGCTATCTTCGCATCTACGTCGACGATCGGAGCGCTTCCGCAGACGGCGACGCCTATCTGACCGTCTACGGCCTGTATGGCGAGCGCGCAGGAGAGTGGGGGATCAAATCTTCTGGTAGTACGGGCAGAAACTACTGGACCACGGCGGAGATCGATCATGTGGTCGACTATGGCAAGTACTCCTACGTAGTCCACTGGAGACCTAATGTTCTGGGCAGCGATATGCAGATCTGTAGGTTTCGCGTGTACCGGCAAACGCCTCCGGGCGCGACCTATCTGCCTATGATTCAAGACGATAGCTGAGCTGGAAGGAGATGTAGGAGCCAACCTTTGCAGCAAAAGTCGTGTCTTGACTACAGAAGAAGCAGACAAGCTTCTGAGTGATATGATTGCCCGCAGGGCTCCGCTCACGAGCGAACTGCTAGGGCGGAGCCCTTTTTCGTACCTGGTGGCCGTCGCGACGGTCACCGCCTTCATTTGGGCAGAAAGGAAAGGGCAGGAAACCGGTATTGAGTCTGCTATCGGTGACAGACCACGAGTGGCAGGTAGATCTCCCACTCCGAGAGGCTAACGCCCCAGAAGCCGCCAACGAGCCGGTAGTCGCCTCCCGCGAGCACCCCGGCGTCGGGCTGGCCGGTAGTCCCGCTCAAGGAGTAGCCCTGGGCGGTGGAGGTGCCCCCCCCGCTGTCGACCGTCCACCACGTGATCGACGTCGCTCCCGGGGACGCGCTGCCGGCCGTCGGGGCGACGCCACCAGCAAGTAGCAGCACCACTCCGAGCACCAACACAACGGACACGCGTCTCATGGCCGCCTCCCGGTTTCGGCCTGTTGTTGGGCCAGATCCTGCGGGGCCTCCTGGTAGGCCAGCCCGCGGCTTTGTGGCAGGCCATAGGCCTCGGGGTGCAGGTAGGTGCCTCGCTCATCGTCGGGCTTGTCGACCTCGATGACAATGCGGTTGGCCTCAGCGTAGGGATCGTGCCGAATGCCGGTCACCTGCCAAGAGACCTTGAGACCGGGTGTGCCCCCCGCGATCTGGAAACGATTGTCCCGCACTTCTTGGGCGACATAGAGGCCCGGCCCCGGTCCGCCGATGGGCGTGAGCTGGTACCGAAAGTCGCGGTTGAGGGCCTCGAACCAGTTGGGCAACGTGACCCACGCTTCGCCATTGGCGTCCAGTTGGACGTTGCCGTTGTAAACATTCATCATGTCGGGCGACTCGACAAAGGAGTGCTGTAGGTACTGATTCTCCGGATCGAGGGGATGGTCGATGGTAAAGCTTCCGGCCCCCTTGGATAGGGTGCCGGTGACACGGACATTGCCCACAAAGTTGCCGGCGTAGCCACCGGCGGCCATCACGTGGACTCCGTCCGCCCCCGCACTATATACCCGTAGGCCGTCACGACCCGGCTCCCAGACGTGGAGGCCGTCCTCGCCACTAGCATAAACTCGCACACCGTGGACGCCAGCTGACTGGACATGGACGCCATCGTAATCGGCCCGGCCGATGTACAGCCCATCGTTTTCCGCACCTTCTACCTCAAAGCCATCAGGGTTTGGGCTAGAAATCCATGTGCTGGGGCTGCCCGCCTCGTAGACATGCACGCCGTCGTCACCTGCCCCCAACACGTACACGCCGTCGCTCGAAGAATACGCCCACAGACCTGGTCCACCAGATGACACTCTAAAGCCCGTCCCGTGGACCTGAACCTTGACGCCGTCACCCGTGCCGAAATTCTCCAAACTGAGCAGGGGCCCGTCAGCGTTGCCGGGTTCATATACGGGCACGGTAAATGAGGACGCCACCGGCACAGCCGTCAGTGGCTGCCGCGGAACCAACGTGGTGTAGTCGGAATCGCCGCTGCACTTGACCGCGATCTGCAGCCAAAAGATATCCCCCCCGAAAAGATAGTGAAAGTCCAAGTCTCCCACTGTAAACAGCCCGTTGCGGATTTGAACCCCGGTGCGCGTCAGGGTCTCGCCAAGCTGGAAACCTCCCTCAGCGGTTTCCCACAGCTCAAAGCCCATGTCACATGTGTCGTCGACAGGACGGCCATTCTTCTCCAGCCGGCCCTGGTACGTAAAGCCCTCGCCTGACAAAGGGCCGGCGGCGGCGGGCGCTGCTGAGCGCGCCACGTTTCGCTCCGGCCCACTTCCCAGGGCCAGACCAGCCAAGCTCTGGGATTCGGAAGGGACGCAGACCAAGAAGGCAAGCAGCAGCCCCACGGCCAGGACACCGCTCCGAACATGGTTTGCCTGCATCGTACACCTCCTATTCTCTTTTTTGTGACACCGGCCCGAGACTGGGCCGGAATGGGATTCAGGAACGAGATCAGGCGCCTTGAAGAAAGTGCCGTTCGTTGCCTTCAGGAAACAGCCGGGCAAGGATGTCAAGTTGGTTTGGAGAGATGTGTTTGACCAAGTCCGCGAGCTGGCGCAAAGCGATGAGGAAAACGTGCCCCATGCGATCCGGCACCCCTTAGTCGCACAGAACCGGTGGCTGGTGGCAAGCTTTGGGGAGCTCCATAGAGATCAGGCTCCGCCTCAACCGACATCGAACCGGTCCGGTAAGCAAACACCGAGCAGATGACATCATCGCCATAGCCCACCCTATTGGCCTCTACGAGGAAGGACATTCGAGCGTACGAAAGAAACGTTGGATTCTCTTTTGCGAATATATACATTATATCTCTTCTTCTTCAATTCGTCAACCCGAGGTTGGACGTCCGGTAGGGCTACCTCATTACGGTGCAGCCGGCAATCTCCAGGACATCCAAGAACTCAGGAACGGCCGTGATTTCATTGGATTCGCCATCCACTTTCCTCTGGCCGAGCACGAGGCTGTTCGCTGACGCCCAAGCGCTCACCATCTGCAGCGCCTTCTTGCCCTCGCTTCGGCCGTGCGAGCGGCGTAGGATCTTCCCATCTACGGCGATCACCTGCCCCTGGATCAGCTCTTCCACCGCCTCTCTAATCCATGAAGCGGCTTTGAAACTCGCTGGCATCCAGCGCCGCAAACACGCGCCGGTATGTATCATCGGAAGGTGGCCCATGGGGCAATTCCAGGAATCCCCTCAGCCACTCCTCTTTTGTCTCGCCAAAGAGCTCGATATCTTCCCAGCCATCTGCGCCGCTATCTGCGGAGCAGATGGCGATCACCACAATGTCAAGAAGTTTGTGTCGCCGGTTATATCGGCGCGGATCCTCGAGCATCGAAAAGTATGCTGTAATCGCGGCCTGCGGTCTTTGCTCTTCCATGGGGCGCCTCCTCTACCAGTATGGAGCCCCATTATACTACATTAAATCTAAATGAGGTTGCCCTGGCATGGGAGGCGAATGACATCCTGCATCGGGAACATTTGACACTGTGGCTCGTCTCTACTATCATGTACAGGGTAACTCACAAGAGAGAGGGTGGAGATGGAGTTCAAGCACAAGGCCGCGTCCCTTTTGGCCGTTGCTTTGCTGGTTATCTCATCCAGTTGTGCGCTGCAATCCGTACCCACTTCTGTAGCCCGCGCAACACTCACCCAGCCCCTTGGAGTGCCGACACCTACACAAGTGCCTGAACCGGTAGACAAGCCTGCCGGAGTGCCGGGGTCTACGCATGTGCTTGAACCGATCAACACCCGTATCCGCATCCACGATGGAATGGTCCTGGTATACGTGCCAGAAGGTCAATTCGAGATGGGCAATAACCAGGATGAGCGGGCCCGGCCAGTCCATACGGTGACCGTGGACGCCTTTTGGATTGATCAGAGCAAAGTGACCAATGCCATGTTCACCGCATTTCTGAACGAGCAGGGCAACCAGGTGGAAGAGGGCATTAGCTGGCTGGAACCAGGGGCCGGCCACAGAGAGATCGTATACGGTCACATCGACGAGAACGATGGCCTGTTCCTTCCGCAGGCCGGCCACGAAGACTACCCGGTGGTCGAGGTATCGTGGTACGGGGCGGCGGCGTATTGTTCTTGGGCCGGAGCCCGCATACCCACTGAAGCGGAATGGGAGTACGCTGCGCGCGGGCCACAGTCCCTGCGGTACCCCTCGGGAAATGCCTTCGACGGAACTCGGGCAAACTACTGCGACGTCAATTGCACCAATGATTGGCGGGACACCATGTTCGACGACGGGGCTGCCCAATGGACATCTGTCGGAAGCTATCCCGATGGGACAAGTTGGTGCGGGGTGCTGGATATGGCGGGCAATGTTTGGGAATGGGTATCCGACTGGTGGTCGGAGGAGTACTATGCCCTGTCTCCAATCGACAATCCCCAGGGACCCGATTCCGGGACCCTCCACCCCGCACGCGGCGGCTCGTGGTTCGATGAAGGCCTCGCAGCGGGGGTCGCTCGCCGGGCGGTACTGACACCTTCTTCCTATCGGATGCACTGGGTAGGATTCCGGTGCGTCGTTCCGGACCAACTATAGGCACGAGCGAGCTCAAAATCGCGAGTAGCATTCATTCCACAAAAGGCTTTCGAACCAGGATGCGGGTAGTTAAGCCTGGGAGTTTTTGTCGTTTGTGTCCAGTCTTATAAAAAGGACTCGCCTTCATCGGGCCTGTTCCGTGTCAAGGTGTATAACGAGCACGGCATGGCACAAAGGAACGGTACGGGCCTATTTGCTCGTGAGATCGCCAAGCGCTTCCCCTTGCTGCCGCTAGAGGAGGAAGGCCGCCTCAACGACGCGTGCCTGCGCGTGAATTTCATCGAGCGGGTGTTCACCTATTACCGCTGGACGCAGCTCCTCGACCAAGAGCCGACGCCCGGCGGCCTGGTCCGGTTCCACACCGCCCACAAGCTAACGCTCATGGCCCACAGCCCCAGGCACTATACCGAGATGGGCCGCCTCGTGGCCCAGGCCGGCAAGCTGCCACGGGAGGAGCTGGCAGCCAGGTATGGTGCCCAACTGATGGAGGGCCTCAGTGTGATGGGCACGCGCGGCAAGCACGTCAACGTCCTACAGCACCTGATGGGCTACGTCAAGAACGACCTTTCGAGTGCGGACAAGCAGGAGCTGCTGGCCCTCATCGAGGACTACCGCCAGGGGCTGCTGCCGCTGATCGTGCCGCTGACGCTGCTCAAGCATCATCTCAAGCGATACCCTGTGCCCGAGTGGGTGCACCAGCAGGTGTACCTGAACCCGTATCCCAAGGAGTTGCTGCTGCGGAATCATGTGTAGACCCAAGGGCTGTTAATGGCGGGTTGTTGTGACAGCCATGGCTCCACCGTTCTGCAGATTGATAGAAAAAAGCTGATTCCCGAACTTCCCAGACATCGATCTGGAATCAAAACATCGACAACCGTCCCAGATCCTCTTTCTCCCGGGCGGACTCCTCCATCAGCGCTGCGACACACGCAACTTCGCGATGAGCTGCTTGCCCGAAGTCCCACTTGCGAGTACAATGTATAGCGTTCGATTCAGCTCAACTCTGAACCGCGCGGCGCAGAGCCGCCGCACGAATCTTGACTCGTTAGCCGTGTGTGCCTAGGGAAGATGTGAGAATGGTGAAGATACGACGCCTCCAAAATGAGAGTGCAGGATTCATCAAAGATGTTTCCGACATCATAGCAGCAGAAGCGTGGAAAAATCCCTCATTAATTCCAGACCTATCACAGGATAAAACACTGTTTGTATTCTCAGACTATAGTCGGGTTCAAGGAGAATACAAGACCTATAGTTTCCTAGTTATCGGGCGTTCCGGTGCCGACTACTTCAACGGCGCGAGAAAAGCACTCAGAGACGACTTCAACCTGAAGAATCGTCGCATGTCGTATAAGGGACTCAATGATAGAAAGAAACTGAAAGCTCTTCCGGCTTTTCTGTCTTGCGCTGGAGCTATGGATGGAATCCTTATTACATTTGCAGTTGACACCGGAATCAAATACATGTTTGCAGAACAATTCCTTGATGTATGGCCAGCTCTATCTGCTATCAAAAAGAATACGTTAGAAGATATGCTGAGAGTAGTTCATTTCGGAGCACAAGCAATAATGACGGCATTCTCAAGTTCACAGAATGTTGTCTGGTTCACGGACAGTGATGCGATTGTCGCTAATGAGGAATACGAACAGCTTTTTGGCAGATTGGCAAAAACAACAATTCGACATATGTTTATGCCTGAAGAGACGATTAACCACATCGCATTCGGGCTTTCAGAAATAGATGATGGCTCACTTGAGATTGAGGATTTTGTCGCAATTCCTGACTTGGTAGCGGGAGCGTTGTGTGAGACACTCGATCAACTGAGCCTGGCAAATCTCAGAATAACTCCCAAAATAGCATTGAACAAACCAAATGTGAAGGACAAAACAAACATAATCTGCGAATGGATTGGGAAGACTATTTGTCCTCTAAAGAAGTTTGGAGTGGTTTTTGACAAACTCGGGCCTCAGCAATGGGATTTTCGACCAACGTTCTTCACTATTGAGAATCTGAGGATTACAGCATGCGAAGTAACATGCAAAGCACAGAATGGTGTAGCTTACATCTCCGATCCTGTTCACTTTGATATCGAAGACTGTTGGGCCTCCCCCTTTTTAGTAGAGGATTAGCCAAAACATAGTTGACATAAGTCATCACATCTGGCTGGGCTCAGATAGCCCAGGGAGGAGTGCCGACGCTTGCGATTGTAGAACACCTCATACTTCGCACTGGTGTGCTGGGCACCATGGTCTGGACGGTGTATCAGCCGCGTCAGGTTGCCGGTCAGCGAGCGCCATCCAGGGGGCGTCCTTGACCAAGGAGGTGCACAACGTGTTGGCCATCGACCAGCCAACCACACGCCGAGAGAACAGGTCCAGCACACCGGCCAGGTAGAGCCATCCTTCATCGGTGGGCACATCGGTGATGTCGGTCACCCATTTTGGGTTCGGTGCGTTTGCCTCGAACTGCCGATTCAAGACGTTGGTCGTCACGGGCAGATCGTGATGGGAGTCCGTCGTCTTCATCAGTCGCCGTCTGTGCTGCTTGGCACGGATGTGGTTGACTCTGGTTAAGCGTTCTACACGCTTCTTATTGCATTTGATACCCTCTTTCTATTGTTTTGGGGGAACCCCAAAGTATATGCCAAGCGGATGTCTCTTTTCTGTTAGGACGGTGCAATGCCCGACAGCCCGTTGACGTGGTACCTGCCTACGGGGAGCGGCGAGTGCTGGGCGGAGGATTACGAGCGCGGGCGGCCTGGCTGGCCCCCTGAGGTCCTCGATATGCCAGGCCTGCTACCAACGGCGACCGTGCTCGACCTAGGCGCAGGCACTGGCAAGCTCACGTGCCTGCTCACTGCGGCGTTCCGCCGCGTGGTCGCGGTCGAGCCGCAGTCCGCCATGCTGCGTCTGCTCCATGCCCTGTGCCCCGAGGCTGAAGCGCTCGCCGGAACCGCCGAACAAACCCCGCTGGCGAACGCATCAGTCGACGCAGTCTTTATCGCCGAGGCCTTCCATATTGTAGGCAACGAGCTTTCCGTCGCCGAGATCGCACGTATCCTTCGGCCCCGCGGTATCCTCGTCCTGATGTGGAACCTCCCGGCAGGGCCCTGGCAGCCCTCGATCGCGGCGGTCGACCGCCTGTTCCATGAGCGCCTCCCGAAGACGCAAGAACTCGGGTATGACCCGCTGGACCTCAACCCGCGTCGGTACGCATCGGGTGAGTGGCGCCACGCATTCGTGGCGTCGCCTTTCGAGAAACTCGAGGAGCGGCGATTCCCCAGTCCGCAAACGTTAGACCGGGATGGACTGGTAGCATTTCTCGCCTCTATGGGTTGGATCGCTGACCTCGCTGACGTGGACCGGCTCCCTCTGCTCGGAAAGGTCAAATCGCTGCTCGAGGTTGCCGTGTATCGCAGGTCGTGGGAATCTCACGTGTATTGGACAAGGCTCTCCGACCGGGACAGAACCGCGGAGCAGCGCCTAAACTGACCGCCTGCCATTCCTGACTTTCCATCAAGTTGTGCCCCAAGGCTGATCAGCCCCGCCCCCATGCGTTCAGGAGCTGATGCCGCGCAATCAGGCGCAGATCGAAAGTGCAGAATCGTGGCCTGGGGCCCGGACACACTGGCCCGCTATCGATATGGGCGCTTGCGTGCCTGAGAGTCAAGAAATGAGCAGGAAGGGATCGCAACGCTTGCATCTCCGGCTGAAGAGGTGAAAAGATGAGACCCATCGAGGTCCTGTTGTTACTTGCCAACCTGCTGGCATTTCTCGTATTGGTGGTCCCACTGCCCAATGCAATACTCTGGCTGCGCTATCTGGCGCCGGTCGCACTGCTGATCGCTGGCGCACAGGCACTGGTAGAGGGCCCTCGCTGGCAGATGGTCCCGGCGTACGCGCTGGCCGGACTGTTTTTCCTGGTCTGGCTGCTGCAGAATGTCGCACCGGCGGTGGCGGGCGGGCTCGCCATCCATCGGCTTTCCATCGGCTTAGCCGTCGGACTCGGCGCACTCGGGCTGGCAGTGTCCATCGCCCTGCCGATAATGTTCCCCGTGTTCCGCTTCCCGCATCCGGGCGGGCTATACGAGATGGGCACCATGACCTACCATTGGGTGGATGCGGATCGTCCGGAGATTTTCTCCGCTGATCCGGCCGCCCGTCGCGAGTTAATGGTGCAGATCTGGTATCCGGCCGAGGGAAACCTATCATCACCGCGTGCTCCCTACGTACAGGACGCTGGTGCCCTTGCACCAGCGCTGGCGCGGCTGTTCCACTTGCCGGGCTTTTTCCTCCAGTACTTACAATATGTTACCACGCACGCAATCCCGTCTGTACCCGTCGCAGGCGACGAGCCCACCTACCCGGTGCTGCTCTTTCTGGAGGGGCTGGGCGGCTTTCGCCAGATGAACACGTTCCAGGTCGAGGAGCTGGTCTCACACGGCTACATCGTGGTAGCCATCGATCAGCCATATGCGGCTGGGATGGTGGTTTTCCCCGATGGGCGCCGGGCAGCCGGGCAGTCCATCGACCAGATGAAAGCCCTGATCCGCCCGAGCCTAGGCCCAGTCGAAACGGCGCCAATCCTCAACGGCCAGGCACTCGAGGACGGCATCATCCCCTATCTCGCTCAGGACGCCATCTTCACGCTTGATCAGCTTGCCGCTCTGAACCAGGCCGACCCAAGCGGTATGCTGACTGGGCGGCTGGATCTGCGGCGCGCCGGCCTCTTTGGGATCTCGCTGGGCAGTATCATCGGCGGTGAAGTCTGCTGGCTAGAGCCTCGTGTGCGGGCCTGCCTGTTGATGGATGCCCCCATGCCTGCCGACGTGGTTCAGGCCGGTCTGCAGCAGCCAGCCATGTGGATCACCCGCGATGCCGAGACCATGCGGCTCGAAGGTTGGCCACAGGCAGAAATCGACGAGCACCAGACCACCATGCGGGCAGTGTTCGAGAGCCTACCGGGAGATGGGTACTTTGTCCGGGTGTCCGGAATGTTCCACCTCAACCTGACCGACATCTCATACTGGTCTCCGCTTTTGCCCAGATTGGGCATCACTGGACCGATCAATGCACAGCGGGCTCATGACATCATCAACGCTTACTCGTTAGCGTTTTTCGACCGGCACCTGAAGGGCCGCACGGCGGCGCTGCTCGATGGGCCGAGAGAACAATATCCTGAAGTGCTCTTTGAAACGCGCCGTCCCCGATCCAGTACATCCATGCGCATGGAGACAACGCAAGGGCGTACGCAATCCGCCTTAACCCGTGGCAGGCGCTTTGCCGAGGCGCGGTCACACCATCTTTCGTAAGGAGATAACGATGCCAACTTCCGTCTTGGTCGCATATGCAACACGGTATGGCTCAACGCAAGAAGTTGCCGCGGCAGTCGCGGCGGCACTGCGCGAACGTGGGCTTGCGGTAGACATCCAGCCCGCGCGAGAAGTGCGCACACTCGCAGGGTACAGCGCAGTCGTGCTGGGGGCGCCGCTCTTGATGTTCCGTTGGCACAAGGATGCGCTCCGTTTCCTGAGGCGGCACCGTCAAGCCCTCGCGGAACGACCCGTCGCGGTTTTCGCGCTTGGCCCAACTCACGATCCTCACGATGATAAAGAGTGGCAGGATTCGGGCACCCAACTCGATAAAGAGCTGGCCAAGTTTCCCTGGCTTACACCGGTCGCCCTTCAGATGTTTGGCGGCAAGTTCGATCCAGCCAAGCTGCGCTTCCCCATCAATCTGTTGGCCGGCCAGGAGCCGGTCAGTGACCTGCGCGACTGGACGGCGATCCGCGCCTGGGCAAGCGACCTGGCCGCAAAGCTTGAGCCTGCTTTGCCATAAGCTGTGCTGGTGCATGTCAGGACATCGGGTCCCATCAAGTGGCTGAGTACCGGGCGAAGTGGGCAGCCTACCCGTACGAAACTTGTGGCCACCCAACCACTCACTTGGGGCGACCCGCGATTCGTCCCAGTTCGCAAATAAGGGCCGGGAGCGGGGTGCTGGAATTCCTGGTGAACGACTCTCTGACCAGCTACAGGCGTTTCTGTGAGCATCAACAAGAGGGCGTCAACGAAGCGGGCGAAAAAGATGTGGATCTATACTGCACTGGCGATTCTCGGAATCCTCACTGTGCTCTTTTTCGGCTTGGGGTTGCACCGCAAACCACAATACATCCGGAACTTTGAAGAAGAGGAATATGGCAGGGAACTACCCTTCATGGAACCGGTGTCGGTCGTTCATAGCCTCGCCGTCTACTCCGTCGGCGGTGGTGAGCCGGTGCTACTCTTTCCGTATCCCCACGGTCACACGACGGAACCGATGGCGCAGGGCCCAATTGCAGGAATCCTCGCTGGGATGGGACGCACCGTTGTCACCTTTGATGTTCCGGGCGCCTACCGGTCGACGCGGGAACCGGTCGGAGATATGGACGAGATGATCCGCAGCGCTGACGAGACACTGGAGCGCCTGGGCATCCAAGACCCGGTGGATGTGGTGGGGCACAGCATGGGTGGGCTCGCCGCCCTTGCCTATGCCATCGAACGTCCCGAGCGTACACGGCGGCTGGTGATGGTCACCAGCCTATCCGGCTTCCCAGCCGCCGCCCGATGGGGATTCCCGGGAAGCGCCTTTCGCATCTACGAGCCCGACTACTGGCGGCTCATTCTTTGGGGCATCCGACTCAACGCAGGGAGAGGTGACCTTGCCCTACACAAGAGGCTGCAGAACCTTATGGAGCGCGCATCCTACTACGACAAGGCGTTCTTCACGCCGGTAGAGATTGATGCAGACGATTCCGAGAAGGGCGTCCCAATCCGCACAATCTGGTCGAAGAACATGTACACTCGACTCTCCTATGCGGACAGACTGTCAGAAGTGCGGGCCTCGAGCCTGGCCCTCGCCGGAAGGCACGATCCGGAAGCTCCCCTCCAATGCTCCGAGGAGCTCTTGCAAGGGATTCCGGATTCGACCCTGGTCGTGTTCGAACAGAGCGGGCATTTTCCTTTCATCGAGGAAGCCTCGCTGTTTGCACAAACTGTGGATGCCTTTCTCAACGAAAAGGATAAAGGTCAGTGATGTGGCCGCGTAATAGAGGGCCCTCGATGTGGCTTCATGCTGGTCTGCAGGTTGGTGGACGGCTCTACGGAGGTCACACCGTCCAACCCTGCGCGCAACCGACGTTGCTCCGTTGCGCTCTGCAACGCGGCCAACGCAGGTTGTTAATCCTTCAGAAGTATAGGTCGAAGGGCTTCTGAATCTTGATCCGGCTGTCAGCGTCCGTTCATGGGTCATCTGAGGTTGTCGAGTGAATGCCGCCTTATAAAGAGGACTTGCCTTCGTCGGGCCTGTTCCGTGTCAAGTGGTTTTGCTCAAGGAACGGAGCTGTGATATAATTGCGGTTCGTTCCGTAAAGAGTTGTGGGAGGTAGTCACGTTCTCTATCTTCCCGGCCAGCAGCATATTACCATGGATACAGGTCCTGAGCTGTTTGTAGAAGTGCTGCGATTCCTGCTAGAGTGAAGATGCGGCTGCTGATGGCTCTTATCGAGGACTATCGACGTGGGCTGGTACCCTTTGATCGTGCCCCTGACACTCCTCAAGCATCACCTCCGCCGTCTTTCGGTCCCTGAATGGGTACACAGGCAGGTGTACCTCAATCCTTATCCCAAGGAGCTCATGCTCCGCCATCATACGTAAATAGCCGGTCCCCGCAGAGTGGTGCCTGCCTACCTGTAACATCTCATTCCTGCCCGAGACCAGCCCAACTGAACAACGTCCATCCTGTGATGTGACTTGGAGGCATCATGACTATGACATCTGAACGCACTGCCACGGACATCGAGTCGATTCCGTTGCGGCACAAGTGGCTCTGGCACCCAAACCTGATCGTTTTCATCTCCAGCGGCTGCATCATGATCCTGGAACTGGTCGCCGGGCGCATCATCGCCCCGAACGTCGGGGTATCCCTGTATACCTGGACCAGCGTGATCGGCATCGTGCTGGCCGGTATCAGCCTGGGCAACTACCTGGGCGGCCGGCTGGCCGACCGCTGGGCTTCGACGACCCTCCTGGGCATCATCTTTGCCCTGGCCGGTCTCGCTTCCCTGGCAGTCCTGGCGATTGACAACCTGGATATCCTGTCCATGGTGCAGTGGTCGCTCATTCCCGAGATCCTGGTTCTGATCACTGCCCTGTTTTTCGTGCCTTCGGCTATCCTGGGCACGATCTCTCCGGTGGTGGCCAAGCTGGCCGTGCGTGACCTGGCCAAGACCGGCCGGACCGTGGGCATGATCTATGCCTCGGGCTCTGTGGGCAGCATCGTCGGCACCTTTGCCACCGGCTTCCTGCTCATCTCCTGGTTCGGCACGCACGCCATCGTCTGGGGCGTCGGCCTCGTCCTCCTCGCCCTCGGCCTCCTCTTTCTCTTCGAGGGTCGCCACCAGTGGACCTTCCCGGCCCTCCTGCTCCTCCTCGTCGCAGGCGCCCTGCCCGCCCTGCGCCAGCAGTGGCTCACCGGCCCCTGCACCCGCGAGACCAACTACTTTTGCATCAAAGTCCAGGAGGAGGAAAAGGCCGACGGCCCCGTCCGCATCCTCATCCTCGACCGCCTGGTCCACAGCTACTCCTCCCTCAACAACCCCACCCAGCTCGTCTACGGCTACGAGAAGGCCTACGCCGAGGTCACCGCCTACCAGGCCACACAGCACGACCCCCTGCACGCGCTCTTTATCGGCGGCGGAGGATACACCTTCCCCCGCTACATGGAAGCCGTCTATCCCTCCAGCACCCTTCACGTCGTCGAGATCGACCCCGGCGTCACCGAGATCGCCCACCAGATGCTGGGCCTCAGCCGCGACACCCAGGTCGTCACCTACAACGAGGACGCGCGCATGTTCCTGGAACAGGAGCCTACTGCCCGTTACGACCTCATCTTTGGCGACGCCTTCAACGACTACTCGGTGCCCTATCACCTGACCACCAAAGAGTTCAACGACCGCGTGCACGCCTGGCTGGCCGACGACGGCCTCTATGTCGTCAACATCATCGACGGCCCCTGGGGCAGCTTCCTGCGCGCCTACACCTACACCTTGCGCCAGTCCTTTCGCTACGTCTA
>CAZQDO010000022.1:0-22984 GCA_964592085.1 uncultured Anaerolineae bacterium
GCATGGCGCTGCCCTGGGTCGTGGACGCGACCTTGGCGGGCACGACCATCTTCTCGGTAGTCTTGATGTAGCGTCGAAGGTCCTTGGCTTGCATGTCTTCTCCTCGCCATATGATTGCGCCGACAGAGTGCGGCACTTCCGAGCCGGCATCCGCGCTTCGCGCTGAGTCCGCGCGTCACCAGAGTACGGAGACCCGTCTGGCTAACTATTGATTATCTGGAATGTCCATTACTGGACATAGCCAACCTGTACGCTTGGCGGCCTTCCGGGTCCCAGTACGCCTCTTCCACAACTATCTCAACCGTAGTTGAACGCACCCTCGGCCTCCATCCCCACCTCGCTCCTCCCTTTTCCACTTACCACATAAATCTATTATACACTCAACTCCCTCTTTTGTCTAATGTCAAAAGGGCTTGCGCAGCGGTTAGTCGCAAGCCCCAACATGTGGTAGGGAAAGAGAAACAAGGTGGCACCGTTCGGCGGAGCTCACGACAAAGCCCCTCGTACTCCCCTGGCTTTCGCTTCGCAAGCCCTCAAAAGGTGCATTTCTGTGACGCCCCCGCTTTGGTATAGACTTACTGCTTTTTGAACCATCCAGTGACGACGAGCAGCACCACCGCGCCCAGGACGCCCACGGCGATGCTGTACAGGTTGAACCTGCCAACAACGGCCGCGCGTGGGAATGGGGAGAAGAAGCGCACGACGAAGCCACCGATGATGGACCCCAGGATGCCGACGACGACGTTAGCCCCACACCCCATCTTGCTGTTGCGGCCCACCAGGATGCTGGCGATCCAGCCAACGATGGCACCGAAGATGACCAGGACGATCAGATCCCATAATAACATGCTACTCTCTCCTCCTCTCATGTAACTCAAAAATGAGCGGTTATTAGAAAAGCCCTCGCACGATCAACAACAGCCCCAGGATGGCCAGCGGCACGCCGACGACTGCGCCCACCACCGTCAGGCTGATCACAATGCCAACGATCAGCAAGACCAGGCCCAAGACGACGCCCACCACACGCCCCGTGAACTCCAAGATGAAGCCCAAGAGCCGCCACAGGGCGTAGAAGGGCCATAGATACCAGGCTACCTTTTGCTCCGTGCCTTTCATCATTTCCCTTCTCCCTTCCTCTATCCTTGTGTTATTGTACCACAGAACGGGCGGTTTTGCTTGACACCTGTCGGACAGGAATCCGACACTTGCTGGCCTGGTCGCGCAATCCCTGACTCCCACGCCGCTCTTCGAGCGCGTGCTACGTTTCCTCAGCGAATAGCCTGGAGAAGCCGGGATACGGTATCAAGGGGATGATGTCGAAGGCAATCAACCCTTCCCTGACCAGTGGCAGGGTGTTGAGCACCGCGCTCGCTTCTTCGACATCTGTACATTCGAGTACCAGCACGGCACCTGGCCAATCCTTGCGGAAGTATAGCTCGCGGAACACGCCGGCCTGATGGAGTTCCCACACCCTGGCCGCCTCTGCCCTGAGATGGGGCTTGAACTCATCTTCCGTGATGCCTGGGACTTCTTTCTCCATTGCCAGAATCTTCATAACCACCACCTTCAATCCAACGGGCCTCGAAGAAGCAGCTCTCTTCGCACACACCACAGCCGACACAGCGGTCACTATTTCATCCCTTCCAAAACCGTGGGATCCACATTGGCACTTCCCGCATGTACTGCTCATACTCCTCGCCAAAGCGCGCCAGCAGCAGCTTCTCTTCGTAGCGCGAGATGGTGTGCAAGAACCCGATGGCCACAACCCACACCGCTACAGCAGCCAGTGAGATGCTCAGCATCAGAAAACCAAGATAGAGCAGAATCTCACTCAGGTAGATGGGGTGCCGAACGACGCTGAACACGCTCTCCCTGATCACGCCAGGGTGCTCCCTCTCCTCGCCGAACACGATAGCCATACCCGTTTTCGCCAGGTAGCCCGCCAGAACCAACAGAACGACTCCGGATGGTATTCTGACCCCCAGGGGCACATACTGGTTGACGAAAGTTGTGTACCTGAAGAAGAAGGTGTCGGCTATCCAGGTTGCCGCGAACAGGCAAGCCAGTATGAGCTGCCCGGCATCGCCAACCACATGCTCGCCGGCCAGATCGTCCCGATGGTGATGCGCTTTCTTTTGCCTATGCTGGTGAGCCATGTCGTATCCTTTCCCGTCTGCTGTATCGGGGCCTTGCTATTTCACCCTATAGATAGTCGTAAAACGGGCGTCTGTTGAGCCGATAGGCGCCCGTTCCATAGTACTTGAGTACTTGGCAGATTTGCCACTCGGCAGCAAGTTGAACAGGATGACCTGCCCCAGAAGACGCAACAGATCTGCCAGTGTGGCGTTAAGTGACCCCAATCAGCCCGTCCTCGGCATCCATTTCCATCATCTCCCCCGTGACGGTGAAGACCACCCGCTCACAGATGTTGGTCACCCGGTCGGCGGTGCGCTCCAGGTTGTGGGCCACCCACAGCAGATAGGTAGCCTGATCTATGGTGTGCGGGTCGGCCACGATGAAGGTGAGCAACTCCTGGTATACCTGATTGTAGAGAGTGTCTACCTCCTCGTCCTCGGCAGGGATGGCCCGGGCCAGGTCCACGTCCTGCTGGACGAAGGCGTCTAAAGCCCGGTGGAGCATGTCCCGCACCTTCTCGGCCATGCGAGGGATGTCAATGAGGGGCTTGAGTAGAGGCTTCTCGCCCATCATCAAGTTGACCCTGGCGATGCCCTTGGCGTAATCACCAATCCGTTCCAGCTCTGTAACGATTTCCAGCACAGCGGCGACGGTGCGCAAGTCACCGGCCAGGGGTTGTTGAGTGGCGATGAGGACCAGACAGTCAGCTTCAATAGCGAACCGCTTCTCGTTGATGACGCGATCACCAGCGATCAACCTCCGTGCTCCCTCCAGGTCTCGCCTTTTGAGAACCTCCACCGACTCAATGATGGCTTTCTCCACCATGCTCCCCAGAGCCAGAATCTCGTCCTGTAGACGTTGCAGTTCTCGATCAAAGGTTTCTCGTGGTCTCGTCATCGGATCCTACCTCCATCTCCTCCAAGGAGTGCATCACCTCTTGACGAATCCCATCGCGCACCCGCCGGAACACCTCCAGCCGTTCGTCCTCGCTGCCGGTCGCTATGGCCGGATCGGGGAAGCCTATGTGCTTCACTCGACCTGACCCCAACCACAAAGGGCAGGCTTGAGCCCCATTATCGCAGAGAGTGACAACAAAGTCAAGTTTGGCGGTCCGGAATTCGGCCACCGATTTCGAGCGCTGATGAGAGATATCAATCCCCAGCTCGGCCATTGCCTTTACCGCCAGAGGATGCACGTAGCCAGCCGGCGCTGTGCCGGCGGAGTATGCCTCCCATTCGTCACCCAGAAAGTGATTGACCAGCCCCTCAGCCATCTGACTGCGGGCCGAGTTGCCGGTGCACAGGAACAGTACTTTTCGCTTCATTTGCCAACTCCTTACGCTTCACGTTTGACGTTTTACGTTTCACGCTTTACGTTTCACACCTCACCCAAACCTGCCCGTGATGTAATCTTCTGTCAGCTTTTCTCCTGGATTGGTGAAAATCTGCTTGGTCGGCCCGTACTCCACCAGATACCCCGCCCGGTCCTCCTCCATGTTGAAGAAGGCCGTGTAGTCCGATACCCGCGCCGCCTGCTGCATGTTGTGCGTGACGATGACGATGGTGTAGTTTTCCCTCAGCGTTCGGATCAACTCCTCAATGCGCAGTGTGGCGATGGGATCCAGGGCCGAACAAGGCTCGTCCATCAGGATCACTTCAGGTTCCACGGCCAAAGCTCGGGCGATGCAGAGTCGCTGCTGCTGCCCACCGGATAGAGCTATCCCCGACTTGTTCAGATCGCCTTTGACCTCGTCCCAGAGGGCGGCGTCGCGCAGGCTGCGCTCCACAATTTCAGCCAACTTGCCCCGGTCCCGCAGTCCGTGGACACTGGGGCCATAAGACACGTTTTCGAAAATCGTTTTGGGAAAGGGATTGGGTCTCTGAAAGACCATCCCCACCCGCTTGCGGAGCTCCACCACGTCTATCTCATAGAGATCCTGATCGTCCATGAAGATCTCTCCATCGGCGTGCGAGGTGGAGATCAGATCGTTCATGCGGTTAAAGGCCCGGATAAACGTGCTTTTCCCGCATCCAGAAGGCCCGATGATGGCCGTGACCTGGTGAATGGGAACGTCCATGGTGATGTCGCGCAGGGCCTGGAAAGCTCCATAGAACACACTGAAGTCTTGCACTTTCATTTTGACACCATTAGATTTCACTCTACCTATTTCCTCCCCATCATTCTCGCTGCAAAGCGGCGCGAGGTATAGTTGATGACCAAGTTCAGTACGATGATGATCGCAATCAGGATGGCAGCAGTGGCCATCGCTTTGTCAAAAGCCGTGGTTTCCCCAGCCAGCATGTAGACGTGCAGGGCCATGGACCGTCCTCCAGACTTCAGGCTGGTGGGCAGGCGATAGGTGCCACCCAGCGTGACCCAGAAGATAGCGGTCTCTGCAACGACGCGACCAACGCTAAGGACTACCCCCGTGATAATGCCCGGCAGGGCGGCAGGCAGCACCACGTTCACCGTCGTCTGCCACTTGGTCGCGCCCAGCGCCAGGCTGCCCTCTCGATAGGAGCGGGGCACGGTCAGCAGCGCCTCCTCAGAGGTGCGAATGATGACTGGTAAAATGAGGCAAGCTCCGCTCAGCCCCGCCGACAGCAGCGAGAACCCGAAATCCAAAGCCACCACAAAGAGGGCGAAACCAAACAGACCAAAGATGATGGACGGCACCCCGGCCAGAATCTCGACCCCGGTACGGGCCACGGCGATGAGACGAGATACCCAACGGCTATCGCGCTCGGCCTCGCCCGCATACTCCACCAGATAGATCGCGGCGCCCACCCCGAATGGCGTAGCGATGGTGATGGTCAGCACCACCAGATAGAGGGTGGTGACGATGGTGGTGGACATTCCCCCCTCGCCGGTAACGCCACCCCTTGGCCGGGTGGTCAGGAACTCCAGGTTGATCTCCTGCACGCCCTGCACCATCACGTAGCCGATGATCCAGATCAGGGCGGCGACGGCCACGAACGCAGCCAGCCAGACGAACGCGAAGGCCACATTCTGAGTCAGTTTGCGGCGGGCCAGGTTCCCTGAAATCCGTCGCGCCGTCCTACTCCGAAGCGGAATCTCAGAAGCACGCGAAGCTATCTCTGTACTCATGGCGGCAGCCTCTCTCTCATCAGGTATCGGGCCAGGCTGTTGACCAGGAGAATCATCACAAAGAGCAACACGCCGGTGAAGAACAGGGCGCTTCGATGAGCACCGGCGGCGTAGTTGATCTCCACAGCGATATTCCCCGTCAAGGTGCGAGCCGTGCTCAGGAACAGGGTCAGCGGATTGTCGTTCAAGGGGGTGGGGATGGCGATGGAGTTGCCGATGACCATGATCATGGCCATCGTCTCCCCCAGAGCCCGCCCGATGCCCAGGATGACGGCGGCGACGATGCCAGAGCGGGCGGCGGGCAGCAAAACGCCCACAATCGTTTGCCAGTGGGTGGCGCCCAGGGCCAGGGAACCCTCTTTGTAGCGCTTGGGCACGGTGCGAAGGGCGTCCTCGGCGATGTTGGTGACAGTGGGGATGATCATCACCGCCAGAACGATGGAGGCGTTGAGTAGTCCGAAGCCGGTGTTGTACGGCACCTGGATCTTTCGGATCAGAGGTGCCAGGACCACCATGCCGAACAGGCCGTACACCACCGAGGGGATACCGGCCAGAAGCTCCACCGCCGGTCGCACGATTTCTCGCACGCTGGGCGGGGCAACTTCGGCCAGCAGGATGGACGTCCCAATGGACAACGGCACACCCAGCACGACCGCCCCAAAGGTGGCGAGAATCGAGCCGATGATCATGGGGATCAGGCCGAATTGGGCCTCCTCTGTCCCGATGATCGAACCGGGCCGCCAGACGGTTCCCAACAGCATCGTCCTCAGGCCGATCTCCTCAATAGCCTCCCGGGATCCTAGCACGGTGAACACGATGATGAGAAAGACAATGAAGATGGAGCTGAGAGCAGTGGCCAGCAGAATGTATCGCACACCGCGATCCATGAGGGCACGTTGGCCGGGGCTTTCGTAGAAATATGCGCCAAGTCTGCTCAAGCCGTAGATGATCGACACTGGGATAAACCCTGTCGCTACGAGTCTGAGCAACGCCTTGAAGGTGATGCTTAGGATAGTGCCCACAGGCACCACCTGCTCCCCGCCGAATATCTCCGCCGCCGCGTCGAACACGACGGTCAAGCCGTAGTAGAGCCCGATGACAACCAGCAGCAGGATGACGGCCGACCGCGCCCAGTTCTGCAATCTCCATAGGCCCCGGGCAAGCAACGCTCCTACCGCAGCCACAACTATGGCGGCTAAGAGGATCTGCCAGGTGTCTGACGCTCCCTCCTCGGGGCGTAAGCTGAGGGAGATTCCTCCAACGATGGCTCCCACAGCGCCACCCCCCAGAAGAACGGCAATAACCGTCACAAAAAGAGGATGGTGACGGCCTGCCGCGGTCAATTGAAATGCGGCATCTTTACGGTTTGCACTCATAGTAAAAACCCAATGCGGAGTCCCGATCTTGATCGGGGGTCTTTCGCAACGCAATCTTCTAGTACAAAAACACCCCGAACAAGTTCGGAACTCCTATTCTATAACACCATCTCAGTCTACTTCACAGTGATATACTTCTCGGCGACGATAGCCTGCCCGTCATCACTCAGGATGTAATCCAGGAACGCCTGGGCCAGGTCGTTGGGCGCACCGTTGGTCAGCATGTTCAGCGGGCGGAAGATGGTGTAGCTGCCATTCTTGACATTGGCCACCATGGGCTCCACGCCGTCAATGGGCACTCCCCTGGTGCTAGCATCCAGGAAGCCGAAGGACAGGAAACCGATGGAGTTGGGCGTGGTGGAGACCGTGGTCCGCACCTGACCATTGGACTGCTGCAGAAGTGCTCTCTCGAAGAGCACCTTCTCCTCTCCGTGCTCCATCACCAACTCCTCGAAGGCGGCCCGCGTGCCAGAGCCTTCTTCACGGGATACCACGGTGATAGCCGCATCGGGACCACCCACCTCGGAGAAGTTGGTGATCTCGCCGGCGAAGATGTCCCGCACCTGCTCAATGCTCAGGCTGTCCAACTGGGTATCGGGATGGGTGACGATGGCGATGCCGTCGTAGGCGATGGTGAACACCTGCAAGTCGGGGAACTTCTCGAATTCGGAGCTCTTGATCTCGCGGGAGGCGTTGCCGATGTCCACTGTCCCCTCACCAGCAGAGGTCACGCCCACGCTGGAGCCACCACCCTGGATCTCGATCACCACATCCGGATTGAGCTTCATGAACGCCTCGGCTAACTCCTCGGCGAGCGGCTGCACCGTGGTCGAACCAGCTAATTGAAGCTGGCCAGATAGCCCTGCTGCGGACTTGGTGGGTGTTGGCGTAGGAGCTGACTGACAGCCCACGACTGTCACCAGCAGCGACAGGACCAGCAGTCCCGTCAAGACTAGAAACGATCTGTTCTTCCTAAACATCTTTCTTCTTTCCCCCTTAATCCTTAGATTAGGGAATCAGGTATCAGGCAATCAGGCTTCCTGATTCCCTAATCACTGATTCCCTGACTCACCAAAATAGATTGTATCACACTCGGGTTAAGGGAGCTTTAGGGGGAGTTTAACGGAGAGTTAGGGGTTTATTAAGAGGATGTTAACGCCGGGAGGGCCACGTAGAAGGTGGAGCCTTTGTCCTCAATGCTCTCGGCCCAGATGCGCCCGCCGTGAGCCTGAACGATGTGTTTGGCGATGGCCAGGCCCAGGCCGGTGCCGCCGCCAGAGCGGGCACGGTCGGCCTTGTAGAAGCGCTCGAAGATGCGAGGCAGGTCGTCGGTGGGGATGCCCACGCCGGTGTCCTCTACGGCAATCAGCATCCATTCGCCTGGGAGGAGGGTTTCGGGTTTCGTGTTCGGAGTTTCGGGCTCAACGTGCCCGTCACTTGAAACCTGCAACCCAAAACCCGAAATGCGGATCTGTCCTCCCGATGGGGTGAACTTGATGGCGTTGTGTACGATGTTGGTGATCACCTGCTGCGCCCGCTCCGCGTCGGCCAGAACCGGGGGCAGGTCGGACGGCAGGTCAATGGTGATGCTCAAGCCGGCCCGCTCGGCCTGGGGGCGCAGCCGCTCCACCGGCGGGAACACTACGTCGGCTACCGGAGTGGGGATCAATCGCATGGGGGCCTGACCCGACTCGATTCGTGAGAGCTCCAACAACTCCTGCACCATCTGCGTCAGAGCCTCTACTTCGGTTTCCATGCGGTCCAGAAAATGCCGAGCTGCCGGAGGGTCATCCAGTGCCCCGTCCCGCAAGGTGTCCACCAGCGCCTGAAGCGAAGCCAGGGGGGTGCGCAATTCGTGGGAGATGTTGCTGATGAAGTCGCGCCGCACCGTCTCCAGCCGACGGATGCGGGTCAGGTCCTGCAGAATGACCAGGGAGGCCTGGGGGCCGGCGTCTCGCAGCGGCGTGGCGATGGCTTGCAGGAATGGCCCCTGGCGGCCTACCTCCACCGACACGAACTGCTCCTCGTTCTGCTCGTAGCATTGCTGCCACAGACCGATCAGCCGATGGTCACGGGCCACCTGGGCGAAAGGGCGGCCTAGAGCTGCTTCTTCATCCGCGCCAAGGAGTCGAGCAGCGGCAGGGTTGATGAGGCGGACGCGCCCCTCGCCGTCGGTGATGATCACGCCGTCGGCCATGTTGTCCAGCACAGCGGTCAGCCGGCTCCGTTCCTCCACCAGCGTGGTGATCGTCCCCTGAAGGCGGCCGGCCATCTGATTGAAGGCCTGGGTGAGCACACCTACCTCGCCGTGGGGGATGGGCAAGAGGCGGGCGCCCAGATCGCCCTCGGTCATGCGTTGGACAACTTTGGTCAACCGGTGCACCGGCCGGGCGATGCGCTCGGCGATGAACAGGGCCAGCAGACCAGCCAGCAGGGCCGTGAAGAGAGAGGCGACCACGATAGTGCGCCGGAGATGGGCCACGCTACTCTCAATCTGGGTCAAAGGCAAGGAAATGCGGGCAACTCCAAGAACCTGGCCACCGCCCGCCTCCACCGGAACGGCGGCATACATCATGTCGTAGCCCACTGTGCGACTATGCCGGATGCTGATGCCGAAACCATCAGCCAGAGCCTGCTGCACTTCCGGCCGGCCCAGGTGATTTTCCATCGCTGCCGGGTCCTCGTGGGAATCACCCAGCACGACTCCGTCGGCACGGATAATGGTCACCCGTGCTTCCAGTAGCTCTCCCCATCGCTTGGCCAGGGGATCAATGGTTTCGATCGTTCCTTCCCCGGCCAGTAGAGGTTCGATGGCATCTCCCGCCAGCCGTGCCTCGGCTGTCAACTGAGTGCGCAGGTCGGACAGATGAGCCTGACGCACGAAGTTGGAGAAGTAGAGGGTCAGGGCTGCTGTCGCCAGCAGGATGAGGATTACGTAGGGGATGGCTATTCGCCAGCGAATGGTGCGAAACATGGGTCATCCCTCGAAACGGTAGCCGACGCCGCGCACGGTGACGATGCGGGTCGGATGGGCGGGGTCGGGCTCGATCTTCTCTCGCAGCCAGCGCACGTGGACGTCCACCGTGCGGCTGCCGCCGTCGAAGTCCCAGCCCCACACCCGCTCCAGGATCAGATCGCGAGAGAGGACGATGTTTTGGTTGCGAGCCAGGAAGACCAGCAACTCGTACTCTTGGGGTTTCAGGTAGAGGGACTTTCCCTCGCGCAATACCTCGCGGCGGGCCAGGTCTATGGTCAGGTCGCCGAAGGTCAACTGCTCCGCTGGGGGCGACTCAACCTCTGCTGCCACTTCCTCCCGATCGAGGCGCACTCGACGCAGCAACGCCTTGACCCGGGCCAGGAGTTCGCGCATGCTGAAGGGCTTGGTCAGGTAGTCGTCGGCGCCCATCTCCAGCCCCACCACCCTGTCCACCTCATCGGCCCGGGCGGTGAGCATCAGGATGGGCACGTTCATCTCCTGGCGCAGGATGCGGCACACCTCGAGGCCGTCCAGCCTGGGGAGCATAATGTCCAGCACAATCAGGTCTGGGTGCTCTTGTCGGGCCACTTCCAAGGCAGTTAGACCGTCGGTTGCTGTGCGGACGTCGTAGCCCTGACGAGCCAGGTTGTATTCCAGCGTTTCCACTAAAGTGGGCTCGTCCTCTACCACGAGTATCTTTTTGCCCACAGTCACTCCTCGCTGCTCACTCCTCGTGGCCTCAGTATGCCACCCGCTTGCCTGTCAGTCTGGACACAAGCCCTTCGAGGACGGCTATAGCGGCTATGAAGACGGCATCCACCGCGACTGTCAGGCTAAAGGCATAGGCCAGATAACTCAGACTGGTCAAAGAGGCCGTCGCCACCACCTCCGGCACTTGGCTCATCCAGCCGGTCAGGTAAAAGAGGATAGCCGCCAGGCCCATGAACAGGAGAACCGGCCTCCAGGGCTCCCGATCGGTCTCGCTGGGCAGCATGGCATTAGATATGGCGAAGATGAGGTAGAGCCAAAGCCAGAAGTCGGGCGTTTTCAGATAGGCAAGGAGGCTTTCCCAGACCTGCCCCCACTCTCCGCCAGGCAAGACCTCTCTCAGGTCGCCCAGGCCCAGGATCAGTTGACCGATGATCAGGATAGCCAGGCTGCCGCTGATGAGAGGAGCTACGCCGATCAAGCTGGCGCGAAAGGGATCGGTACGAGCTACTCTGACCGATCCCATGCGCATCTGATTGCCACGACTTTTAGAGGGCCAAAGCGAGATTTTGCCCGTCCGCACCCCCAGCAGCTTGGCCGCCAGCCAATGGCTCAGTTCATGGATGAGGATGCCGGGCAATAGTAACACGAAGTACAGAAACATGGCTCCCTCGTTGTCTTCAACGAGGAGCAAGCCCAATCCCTGGACGTGCTGGTTGATCCAGCGTTTCATGAAGAACAGGGGGACAAGAGTGGCGGCGAGCCATATCAGCGGGGTCCAGTGGCCAAACATGATGCTCCCTGCGGACAGTAGTAGAGACCAAGCGTCCTTCACGCATACTCATAAAGGGGGACAACGCTCACGGGGCGGGTTGCCGTTCGCAGCAGCATTTCAATCTTACGGACCGTTTCCGGTTTTAACAGCACATCTCCACAAACTGCACAAACCTCTGCCGGGACGCCGTCAATGACAATCACCTGTCCCTGATAGCGCACGGTATGCACAATCTTCCGCTCCTCATACTCTCCAAGACACCCCTCAATACTCAGTCTTGTCAACTTACCCCTTTACCTGGGCCGCGACGCGCACAATCTCCACGAAATCAGCGGCCTTCAGGCTGGCCCCACCTACCAGAGCGCCATCTATCTCCGGCTGGGTCATGAGCTCGGCGACGTTGGCGGGCTTGACGCTTCCACCGTACTGAACGCGCACGGCCTGGGCCATGGCCTCGTCGTAGAGATCGGCGATGGTGCCGCGGATGGTAAGGCCGATGACGGCGTTGGCTCCCGCACCGGTAGCCGCCTTGCCCGTGCCGATGGCCCAGATAGGCTCGTAGGCGATGATCATGCTTCGTACCTGCTCGGCTGAGAGGCCCTCCAGAGCCGCGCGAACCTGGCCGGAAACCCACTCCTCGGTCTGGCCAGCTTCGTACAGCTCTAGGCTCTCGCCCACGCAGACGATGGGAATCAAACCGTGGGTGAAAGCCGCCTTGATCTTGCGGTTGACTCCCTCGTCCGTCTCGCCGAAATACCCCCGCCGCTCTGAGTGGCCAATGATGACGTACTGGCACAGATCTTTGAGCATCAGAGGCGATGTTTCGCCAGTGTAGGCGCCCTTGTCCTCCCAGTACATGTTCTGAGCCCCCAGCTTGATGGTCGTGGGCTTCAAGAGGTCGGCCACGGCAGCCAGGGCAACGAAGGGCGGGCAGAGCACTCTGTCCACGCCACGCACCTCGTTGAGGCCCCGCCTCATCTCTCTCACCAGGCCCACGGCCTCGTCAACGGTCTTGTTCATTTTCCAGTTACCAGCGATAATCGGTGTACGCATTGCGAACCTCCTGAGCAAAATTAAGGGATAATGCCCAATCTCTGGGCGATTTCCAGCACGTTGGGTAAAGGCTCCTGCCAAAGCCACTCTGGACGCAGCCAGAAGTCAGGCACCACTTCGGAGCGGTAGATTTCCTCTTTCAGTTCTGCACGACGGTAGCGTTTCTCCTCCCCCAGTTGGTACATGGCCATCGTTTTCGAGTAGGGGTCTATCACCCAGTATTCTTTGACTCCGGCCTCTTCGTATTCCCAGTATTTCTCTCGCCAGTCCCTTTCCTCGCTTTCGGGGGATACGATCTCAATGATCAAGTCCGGCGCGCCCTCAATGTGAGCTACTCGAACGATGGACGCACGCTCCTTAGCTATGAAGAGCAGGTCTGGCACGCGTCGCAATTGGGGACGTAAGCGCACTTGCCACTCCGGCCCTGCCACGATACCCAGGTCATGAGCATCTACATGCATCCTGAGCAACGTTCCCAAGAAACCGCAAAGTAGCACATGCTGAGTTGAGCTAGGAGTGTGCACAATGACCTCCCCATCTACGTATTCGGCTTTGATGTCCTCGTCGCACCAGGCCACGAATTCCTCCTCGGTCATCGGCCTCAGAGTCATCATCCCCATGGCCTTGACCAGGACGGCCTCTTTTTCCATCGGCTTCCTCCTGTCTTGGCAGAAGCTCAGTTTTTGCGCTCCAAAAGCGCGGCCACGCCGGGCAACTCCTTGCCCTCCAGAAACTCCAAACTGGCGCCGCCGCCGGTGGAGATGTGGGTCATTTTGTCCGCCAGGCCCGCCTGTTTCACAGCAGCAGCGGAGTCACCGCCGCCGATGATGGTGGTCGCTTCCAAATCAGCCAGGAAGCGCGCGATGGCAAAGGTGCCTTCGGCGAACCTGGGGAACTCGAACACGCCCATCGGCCCGTTCCAGACGACAGTCTTGGCGCCGGTTAGCCTCTGCTTGAACAACTCCACCGTCTCCTGTCCGATGTCCAGAATGCGCCAATCCTCTGGTACCTGGTCAACAGGCACTACCTTGGAGTTGGCCTCAGCATCGAACCGATCTGCTATCACCACATCAACGGGCAGGGCCAGCTTGTCGCCCGCTCTCTCCAGCATCTCCCTGGCTACATCCAGGCTATCGTCCTCCACCAATGATTGGCCTATCTCGTGACCTTGAGCCTTAAGGAAAGTGTTGGCCATGCCACCCCCGATCAGCAGGCCATCTACTTTGGTCAACAGATTATCAATGACGCCGATTTTGCTGGAGATCTTGGCGCCGCCCAGGATGGCGACACAATACGAGGTGCTGTTCTGGAGCTTCGTGGTTGCTGTCCTCAATACAGTATTAGTGACCTCTGTTTTGCAGGTACATCGCTTTTAGGTACGGTATGTGCCTATCGGACAACGACTTCAAGATTGTGCCCCCAGCCGTAAATGCATGGGTGACGTCTGAGATAGAACCATACTTCAACAGTGCCAATCGTCCCTCGCCCCCTCCCACATAGGTCGAAATACCTTCTTGTGTCATCGTACTTAGGTGTGAAATAAACTCACGTGTTCCACCTTCATACCTTGGATCTTCAAACTTCCCAAAGACGCCATTGTAGAACATCACGAACGGTTCCGGTGATATCTTACTTCTGTCGATGTATTCAGAAACTTTTCTCGAGATCAACTCTCTTGTTTCTGGTCCAACATCGAATTGGATCCTCTCATGCGACACTCGTTGTGCTATTGCACCGCTATCGAGAACAAAATCAATCGGCAGAATCAATTCCACTCCATCTTCTCTACATCGTTCAACTATCCGCTTGCCCTGTTCAATTCGCTCTGAGGAAATGTAGGACTTCTCACTCTTGTCCGTCTCCGCGCGTCCTATACAGAAGTCTTCTCCCTCTAGCTGTGCTTGCGCTTTCTTCAATGCCATTGCCAGAGATCCTGCAGCTATAATCCATTTCAGTGTATGACGCTCCAAGATGGACTCTAAGTCATCAAGCTTGTTAATCTTCAGTCCGCTGATCACAATCATGTTAGCCCTTCGTGCTCCTGTAACGTGCTTCTTCATTTCTTCGCTAAGGTAGAAGCCTAGAGCGGTTCTCGACATGGCTAATGGGAGCACAGACGACGAGAAGTCGAAGTTGGAAGCAGCAATGGCTTCATTGATCTCAATCTCCGTGAGCCGCTGCCGAAAGTCCAGCGCAAGGGAATACATGTTCTCACAGATTGCTGGGAAACTTACATCGCTTGCCTTCCACATTGCTCGTTCTATATCGTACTTTCGTGTGTTTTCCAACATGAACACCGACCCCGGTTTTGCTGCTGTCAGTTTCGAGACGAACTCATCCCGAAGTTCGAGCTGAGCTTCATCCATCCAATCTGTGATTAACTCGATATTCTGCCCAACTTCTTCACTATAACCTCTGCATACCGGCGCTACCGAAATGTTCTTGTCTCGGCCAAGATGACCGAAGATCACCACTTTCCAGCCATGCTCGCTACAGTATCTTATCGTTGGTGAGTTTGCTTTGATGCGCGAGAGATCTGCAACTTCACCGTCCCTTATCGGCATGTCTAAATCAGCGCGGATAAGCACCGTTGTTCCCTTGCGGACATCTCGAAGTTGATCAATGGTGGGGATAGAATTCAGGATGTCCTCCAAAGGGATAGCATTGAGTACTGGATCCTGCGAGAAGATCCGATACAGCTGGTGATGGAATCTATCATAAGAAATCATTGTCCAACCTCCATTTATGGTTTTGACATCAACTCCAAGTATCTGGCTACTATATCAATGAATAGCCCCCTAACCTCTTGATAGACTCGTCTTTCAAGAGGCGGCTCTTTCTCAATCTGCAGTTGATATTTCCTGCTGAAACTACCCAACTGTTCTCTTAGAGACTGTAAGTCGCCTGTTTGGAAGTACTGCAGCAAAGAAAGTGGCAGTTCTCCTATTGGCTGCTCCGCCGAAATCAGGTGCATTGTGTCTAAGATACTCAGCAGTTCTTCCTCCTTCTCAAAGTAAGCTTGATTGTAATTTGCTAGTCCTAGAGCTTTTCCCTCTGTCAGTCTTTCTAATCTTCCCAGACAGTCACTGACCCAAAGACTCATTGTACGTAGCAAAGAGTTTTGATGGGCATAGCTAGAAAACAAGACTGCCTGCTTCTTGTCAAGGTAATCGAAGAAATCCTTAGGCTGAGTAACACTGCGGAATTGATCAGAATCAGGGTAGAAGATTTGTAGGAAATACCGATAATCAGATGCGTCAATCACATCGGGCTGGAAACGCTCATACAGGTGGTTGCGAACGGACACCAACGCTTCTTCAGGTATCCATAATCTATCACCTCGAACAACGCACAGACTTGCACATACTCGCACAGTCGTCTCATACTTACTCACTTCACTGTATCGGATTTCCGGGTCGAGAATAGCGGAGTTAATCCATCCTTCGTCGGTCAGGCTTTCCAGCAAAGCAGCAACGGCAGATTCCACAGTACTGCAGTATCTCTCATCAGCAAGTAGTCGCCGCCCGAGACGTTCCAGAACCATTGCTGTCTGGTATTCATCCATCCATAGGCCATTATGCTTCTCTGCACAATCAACTAGCCAAGCACAGGTGCGATCAAGGGCAATCCGCGCCTTCTGTAGAAGGTCATCGTCGAGACCAAGCTTGGAGAGCTTCCGTCTATACCTGTAGTCGGTTACATGGAACAGAAGATCTGCACAACAAACAGACCGGAAGATCTCCACGTGGTTAAAACCTGGCTTTCTTGGCCACATACCGTTTTCAAATTGGTGATTTAGAATATTGTATAGACCCTTGACAAGCTCACGACCTGGGTATCTGTCAAACTTCAGCACCCCAAGAAGGGCTTGCGCCGTATGGCGAATATCGGGCGCCTTTTCAACGTGAGGTATGTCAGCACGATCTGGGAAGGGCCCAGAGCCAAACGAGTCCCATTCGATGAACCATCCAGAGTAAAGATTCTGCTTGAGCCATGTGATGGCCTTGCGAGCCCTTGAGTTGCACATACTACCACAGTAGTCCCTCAGTACTTCCATCGCAGTTACTGTTCGGTACACATTGGGCTTTCGGAAACGCCGTAGATATTCGGGCCGCGTGTACTCCTGGCGTTTCACCCGCTGATATCTGTCCTCCAGAGACAGACTGTAGTATCCCCATTCACCCGTGGGCATCTGGTAGTCCAGTATCTTCTGCAGAGCCAACTTCGCAAGCGTTTCGCTGTCCATCTTTCCCCCTGAGTTCTCAGAGCTGTACCTGCACCAACTGCCTAGTCGAAGTCGGTGTTGCGGCTCATATCTCTTGCTGAACGCCTTCCGCAATTCGTAAGAGTGAATTGTACTTAATGATCCTCTCGCGAGCACATGCCCCTGCCTTCAAATAATCTGCTCCCAGGCCCACTGCCAGATGAGATAGAAAGTCGCTATCGGTTTCGACGCTTCTCTGGCTCATAACAGTAACCAGAGAGGCAGCGTGTGCCAAACGAAGGCAATCTACCAGTGCTGAAACGGTGCCGCACTGGTTTATCTTGAGAACAGCAGCGTTGACCGCTCCTAACGCTATAGCGTCTGATAGGCGCTTAGAGTCAGTAGCAATGAGATCATCCCCAGCTATGATCCTTGCAGGTAATTCCTGCCGAAGCCGTATCCAATCTAGAGTCTGATCTTCGGCCAGCGGATCCTCCAAGTAGACGATTTTGCCATGTTCTTCAACTAGCTCTACATAATGAGAAATCAGGGCCTCTGTCGAGAGATACTTGCTACCGTACTTGAATCGCTCTTGTTTAGGATCGAATAGGTTGCTTGCGGCGATATCCAGGCCAATCGAGATCGAGTCTTGTTTGCGACTCATATCGATCGTTTGAGTTAGAAGATCTATTGCCTTTCTAGGATCGCTTAGCGCTGGCGCAAACCCTCCTTCTAATCCTACGTGGGTACTCGACGCTCCATATCTAGTCTCAATAATACCGCGTAGTTCGTGATAAGCCGAGACAACGCTCGCAATTGCTTCTCTCGCAGTGAGGTCTCCAGTAATGAGCATGAATTCCGTGATCGGCAATCCATTCCCTGCATGAGCGCCACCATTTAGCACATTTACTATGAGCTTTGGAATTGCAGGAGTTGTTTCAAAGACATTAGCGAGATGCTTGTATAGCGGGATACGAGAGGATTTTGCTGCTGCTCTGCAAACTGCCATAGATGAGGCCGTGCTCAAGTTCGATGCAAAGATCCTTTTGCTATCGTCGCCCAAACACTTGGTGATTATCTGGTCAATGAATTGCTGTTCTTTCGCAGGCAATCCAATCAATTCGCGACGCAGGGCTGGCAGCAGTCGTAAGACGTCAGCAGGGGAAACCGATTTCGCATCATACTTCCCTGTTGTAGTTCCTGATGGAGAACACTCATGGGCCTGTGTCCCGTCGCCAAGTAAGACCTCTACTTCCAAGCAGAAATCGCCACGAGAGTTCAGCATATCTCTAACCGCGATGTCTCTAATATCCATCATGCGTTCCGACATCCGACCAGACCCCTCTCCCTGGTTATACTCAGAAGAGCATATCGATTACCGCAAGCCCGAGTTCTTACACAGCTATAGCTGACCAGTTCGCTCTTTCATACCCAATCTACGTTGCATGTGCACTATGCCTCCGCATGGTAGTCTTCCGAAACCATCTATGTATTCCAGGGCCTAGGGTCTAAAAGCTTTCAACAGAATCGGTGCAATGCATTGCTCCGAAGACGATTGTAACATAGATGACAACTAAGCGCAATCCTTGCCCACTTGGCCGCGAATCGTCTTGTTACTCACCGGCATGCTCTCCTATGGCGGGGGCAAGTAGCGGACTCGCTCTTTACCCCCGCTCCTACTTGGGGTGGGCTCATTACAGGCATTCCGAACATCCGTAGTGAACGCTCTAATCCTTCCCGGCGAGGTAGTGGAACAGGTCGGCCACGCGGCAGGCGTAGGCCCACTCGTTGTCATACCAGGCCACTACCTTGGCCAGGTTCCCTCCGATGACCATGGTGAAGGGAGCATCCACGATGGACGAGCGTGGATCCCCTCTGAAGTCTACCGACACCAGGGGTTCGTCGGACACTCCCAGGATGCCTTTCATCTTTCCGTCGGCTGCCTCCTTGAAGGCAGCGTTGACTTTCTCGGCCATCGTATCCCTGCTCAGCACCGCCACCATGTCCACGATGGAGACGGTGGGGGTGGGGACGCGCATGGCGATGCCGTCGAACCTGCCCTCAATCGCCGGGATGGTCAGCCCCGCTGCCTTGGCCGCTCCAGTGGTGGTGGGGATGATGCTCAGCGCCGCCGCCCGCGCTCTCCTCAGATCTTTGTGGGGTAAGTCCAGGATGCGCTGGTCGTTGGTGTAGGCGTGGATGGTGGTCATCAGGGCCTTCTCGATGCCGAAGGTATCGCTGAGGACCTTGGCCACCGGAGCGACGCAGTTGGTGGTACAAGAAGCATTGGAGAGGATGTGGTGCTTCTCCGGGTCGTATTCGTCCTCGTTCACCCCCAGGACGACGGTCAAGTCAGGACCCTTGGCCGGGGCGGAGATGACCACCTTCTTGGCTCCTGCCGTCAGGTGCATGGCTGCCTTCTCCCGCTCCCTGAAGATGCCGGTTGATTCCAGGACGTAATCCACCCCCAGGTCTCCCCAGGGAAGCTGGCTCGGATCACGCTGGGAGAGGAATTGGATCTCCTGACCATTGACCACCAGAGACCCTTCTTTCACCTCTACTGTGCCGGGAAAGCGGCCGTAGTTGGAGTCGTACCGGAGGAGGTGGGCCATGGTGGGCAGATCGCCGATGTCGTTGACGGCCACCACCTCCAGCTCATCGGGATAGTAATCTAGCATGGCCTTGAGGGCCTGCCGCCCGATGCGTCCGAATCCGTTGATTCCAATTTTGACTGTCATTTTCGTAACCTCCTTGTGAGATTGATATATTGGTTAACTCGTAGATTCGTAAACTCGTGTATGGTACTTGGTCACCGCTCGCCACTTCACCAGTGTACGAACTCACGAATGCACAGATTTACGAGTGTACCAGTTTACCTTGAGAATAGTAAAAGTCCACGAGATGACGGGCCAGCTTTTGGGAATCATGTCGCCACGGCTTCTGGCGATCAATCAAGTCCGCTGACACGACCTGGTAGTCTCCACTGGCTTCATAGTCCAAAGGCACCAGTTCTGTGTTGGGGTTGAGCTGCACGTTGAAGTTGTCGTTCACCAACACGTGGTGAAACACATCTCGCCCCACGTGACGCTGCAGCGCCTCTACGTGGTCCCCAACGCTGAAGCCATCGGTCTCGCCTCTCTGGGTGGCTACGTTGCATACGTATACCTTCAAGGCGCTGGAGGCGCGGACGGCCCTGGTGATGTCCTCCACCAGAAGGTTGGGCAGCACACTGGTGAACAGACTGCCTGGCCCAATGACGATGAGATCTGCTTCCAAAATGGCCCGCAGGGCCTCTGGGTAAGCCCTCACCCGGTGGGGCTTGAGAAAGACGCGTTCGATGGGCGAGCGAGACTCAAGTATCTGTGATTGACCCTCCACGTAGCCGCTCCCACCTTCTTGATGCAACTCGGCGCACAGGATCACGTTCTGCAGGGTAGAGGGTAGTATTCTCCCCTGGATGGCTAGTACCCGGCTGGACTCCAGTATAGCCCGCTCGAAGCTTCCCGTCACCTCGGCCATGGCAGTGATGAACAAGTTGCCGAAGCTGTGGCCGTTAAGGTTGTGCCCCCTGGTGAAGCGATACCGGAAGAGCTGGGTAGTCAGCGACTCATCGTTGGCCAGGGCAGCGATGCATTTGCGGATGTCGCCGGGGGGCAAGACGCCCAATTCCCGACGCAAGCGACCGGATGAGCCTCCATCATCGGCCATAGTCGCGATGGCCGTGATATTGGCGGTGTGCTCCTTGAGGCCCCTGAGCAGGGTAGAGAGCCCATGCCCTCCTCCAATGGCCACTACCTTTGGGCCGCGGTGGCGCTGGCGATGTCGGTAGACGGTTTCAGCAACGTCCTGGCCTGGCCGTAGAAAGGGAACGAGCAGAGATTCCGAGAGCCGTACCAAGGCTATAATTACTGCTGCCAATCCAAGTCCGCTGAACAAAGCGGCACGAAAGAGGCGTGGGATAAATTGTAGGGTTAGATAGTAGACATAGGCAGGGAGGGGCTGGGTCCGGTATATGTGAACCATGACGTAGGCCAATCCTAGTCCCGAGGCGGTGGTCCCTAGCATTAAGAGTAGAATCCAGCGTTTTATGTGCATGCCCGGATAGAGCCATTTCACGATTTTCATGTGCTCCATCTCTCTCCAACGATTCTTGAATCCGTTTACCTCAATGGTGCGCCTACTCGGTCATGAAGAGACATCAGGCAAAGACTGGACGAGCACTATTCGGATTTCTGAAAGACTATACACAAATGCCAAAAAAGACACTGAGTAAAACGATTGAGTCTATTGAATCGGACTTCTATTGGATACAGCAATCTGCAGATCCCTCTTGAACATAGCTCAGGAATTCTCAGGTCCAGGTTATCATTTAGGTCGTTGAGACGGGTAGGTGGCCTAAGCGAGATCCCACTTAGATCTTTAGGCCTCAAGTTGTTAAAAAGGCTCAATAATTGATTAGGCTCAAACCATCTTTGATATTCTAGAGGGTTCGCAGTAATCCTGTCTGCGATCGCTTTTGCTAGTCTCCAAGTCACAGCTCGCCTGTTTTTCGTTACGAGAATCAAAATGCCCCTCCTCTTTAATACTCTTTCCACTTCTTTAGGTAGCGATACATAGTTGAGCAAGTATTCTAGAGCATGAAAGCACAGGATTATGTCAAAATTTTGATTCTCAAATGGCAATGGCTCTTCTGCGTCGGCTAAAACGTGTATTACGTGCTTATGCTTGTCACCGAAAGAATATACGCTTTGCTGAAGCATTCTCTCTGAAAGATCCAAACAGACAATCTGGCTTGTTTTTGTTAGCATCATTACCTGTCTTGCCCACAAGCCAGTCCCACTGCCGATATCTAGTACCTTGGGATTACGAACGTCTGTGTAATACAGTGCTTGCTCTAAGATATTCCTCGTTGCATTGAAATCATAGAAGGATTCTGGTTCTTGCAAAGACCATCGATCCATTTCATACTTTGCAGAGTCTTTGTCAAAAAAAGACCTGATCCCATTCTTTACTGTCTTGTTATCTCTAGCATAATTCATAGTTACTCATTCCTTGCCAAATAGGCGAATCTTAGCTACAATTCTCCATGCCACTGCTAAGACTAATAGAACGGTCAGATATATACATAAACCTAAGTATACATTGCTTATCTCATCTGCGAGGTCCTGTGCTATTGATATGACAACCGCAGCAAAAGTCAAGTATACAGCTAGTCTTATACCCATATCTTGCAGGAAAACGTTAAGTTCTGTCGGCACAGTATATCGATTCAAACCATCGAGCAAGTCAAAGACTTGCTCAGCAGCGATTTGCCTTACATCTGGCATTCTGTATAGAAACTTCTCGTAAACTAGGTTAATCACCTCTCGAATAATAGGATCACTTAACCCATAACAAATCACTAAATGCCGGCTAATTCTAATATATCCTATTCTTCGCAAAGTCGAATCAAAAATCCTGTAGAAAAAGGTGGTAACACCATCATCTATCCAGGTTGGTTCATTCCTGAGAATCAACTTGGTGCTGACTCCAGTAATCTCTTCCACTTTGAAATCTTTGATAAAAATCGCAGGGTAAAAAAAGATGTCAATTATGTTTTCACCTAGTAGCGTTTTTAGCTTGTCAACAATCCTTAACGCACCTTCTCTATTCTCTAGAAAATTCCTAATAATATCATCTGTGTCGGTATAACCGTCAAGTGGAATGTCATAGAAAATCAAGATTTTCTTTCTGTAAAAAGCCAGTTTAGACTTGCAAGGGGCAACACAGCTGTAGATCTTCCAAGGCCCGGCATCGCATAAATAGTGAAAAGACTCTCGAAGCAAACCCCAATCAACCTCGTAAAGATCAATCTGTGTATGAATATTGCAGACATAGCACACGTAAGCGTTTTTCCCTCTCCATAATTTCATAACGGCGCCCCCCCCGTGTTCAAACCATAGAATCCTAGAACGTCTCAAGAGCAAACTCACTTGAGCATCTACCGTGAGGAGAGATACATCATCTGACTTGCTTGCAGGATGTCTCTTAAACACCATCATGACTGAGGCAGAGGCCCGTCCCCCCACCGATGACGACTACTTTGGGACCCCGCCCGCGCTGACGATGTTGATAGACTACCTTCGCCACCTCCTGGCCCGGCCGCAGGAAAGGCGCTAACAGCGAGCGGCTCAACTGCACCACGGCGATGGTGATCGCAGCTAAGCCCAGTCCCCCAAATAGAGCAGCTCGGACCAGGCGGGGAACAAACTGCAAGGTGAGATAGTAGAAAACGGTCGGCAGGGGCTGCTGCCGGTAGATGTTGACCAGCAAATAAGCGAAGCCCAGGCTAATGCACGTAATGCCCAACATGAGCAAGAGCAGCCATCGCTTGACGCCCATGCCTGGATAAAGCCACTTCCAGCCAGAGATGTTCTTGGGAGGGAACCTCATACCGACCACCCTTCGCTCTCCGAGAACGCCTGTCTCGATAATTATAACCCAACTAACCCGGCAAGTCAAACAAAAATGAACCCAACCTGCGCAAGAGGCGGGCTCATTTTCTTTTCTTGCCTTTCGCTGTGTCTATTGGGGATAGCAGGCAACAGATCACTTAGTACTACAACCGCATTTGTGTCATTGGCGCTTTTGAGCTAAGATACTTCCGA